>WRGT01000072.1 GCA_009787025.1 Spirochaetota bacterium | reverse complement strand
ATTATACGAATTAACACGAATATTTCGATAAAATTTAGGTCTTTATCCGTGAAATCCGTGGACTATTTTCCTTAAGTTTATGATGTTGGGTCAGAGTATATATATGGGTATTGCTTTTTGGACAGCCTCTTAACAGATTAAATAACAAATCTAAATTAAAAAGTTGACTAATTCTTTTAGCAGCAATATATTTACTTGCTTAGTTGTGAAAAGCGAATCAAACAACAAAGCGTTCTCAAAACTAAAAAATTGTATTAATTGTATTATAATTAAGATCTCAAAGAGTTCATATATTACACAAATATTATTTTTGGAGGGCTAACATGAAAATTGCAGTTTACGGAGCAGGTTCAATAGGAACAATTATGGGGGCGTATATAACAAAAGCAGGGCAAGAAATTGATCTTATCAGCATAGATGAGGATCATATTGCAGCCCTCAAATCAACAGGCGCCCATGTTACAGGTACTGTAGATTTTACGGTAAAAGTCAAAGCAATGCTGCCTCAAGAAATGAAAGGAAAATACGATCTGATTTTTTTAGTAACCAAACAATTAGATAACGCTAAAGTTGTACAGGGTCTTGTACCTTTCTTGGAAGATGAAGGTGTAATCTGCACGCTTCAGAACGGGCTGCCCGAACTATCCGTATCCGAAGTTATCGGTACCGAACGTACATTCGGCTGTGCAGTTGCATGGGGGGCTACTCAGCTAAAAGCTGGTGTATGCGAACTTACATCCGAACCGTCAAGCCTGACTTTTAATCTCGGCACCTTCGGCAGCGATCAAAAGGGTAAGCTAAAAGTGATTGCAGATGTGTTGTCATTGATGGGTCCTGTTGAAATAGAGAATAATTTTATCGGCGCCAGATGGGTAAAGCTGCTGATTAATTCCGCCTTTAGCGGATTATCGGCTGTTTTCGGAACTACATACGGTGGAGTCGTTGATAATAAAAAGAGCCGTCTTTGCGCTCAAAGAATTATTAAGGAATGTATTGATGTTGCTGCAGCCGCTTCCATTAAAATCGAACCTATTCAGGGGAAGGATGTTGTTAAACTGCTGAATTACAAAGGAAAGATTAAACAAAAAATATCGTTTATGATTATTCCACTTGCTATCAAAAAACATCGTCTGCTCAAGGCAAGTATGCTGCAGGATTTAGAAAAAGGTAAACGATGTGAAATTGATGCAATTAACGGCGTTGTATCTGCATACGGGAAAAAAGTAAATTTCCCAACGCCGTTTAATGATAAAGTAGTGGAGATTATAAAGAAGATAGAGGATGGAATTTGCCGTCCCTCATGGGATAATCTGCCCATGTTTGACGAACTGTTTTCCGACAAAAAAAGATAATGGCTGTCTGATAAGTAACACGCAGGCAACATGTCCGGCTCAGCGTAATTAGTTACATACCTGCGTCATCGCGAAACCTGTTTTAAGTTCATCCGATAAAACAATGTAAACTCGGCGTGGCGATCCAGTGGGATAAATTAAGACTCTGGATTGCCACGCGCAGGTTACATAATCTATACTCAAGCATGGTTGAAGCGCTCGCAATGACATAGAAAACATATAGCTAAAACGCGTCTTTTACAACAATGAAAACTCCGCCTTTAAAATTCCGTGAAACTCTGTGATAAATAATGCCTGACTATGCGATTATGGCGCGCTTTCTCCATGCTGAAATTTAATCTTTTTTATAATTGCGCTCATAGACTATTAATTTAATTAATGAAAAAAATTCTATCACGGAAACGGATAATATAGATGTATTCTCAATACGACATAATCATTATAGGTGCAGGACATGCAGGATGTGAAGCAGCGCTGGCATCGGCAAGGATGAAGTTCAAAACACTTATGCTTACAGGTAATCTTGATACAATAGCGCAGATGAGTTGTAATCCGGCAATCGGCGGTTTAGCTAAGGGGCATCTTGTTAGGGAATTAGATTCTCTGGGCGGAGAAATGGCGCGCATAATAGATAAGACAGGCATACACTTTAAGATGCTTAATAGAAGCCGCGGACCAGCGGTCTGGTCGCCCAGAGCGCAGGCGGATAAAAAGAAATATCAGTTTTTAATGAAGCATACGCTTGAAGAACAGAGCGGTCTTGATATTATACAGGATATTGTTGATGAACTGCTGATTGAAAATAACAGAATAATAGGAGTTAGAACATTAAGAAAGGTTGAACACTACGCCAAAGCAGTCATTATATGCACAGGAACATTTTTAAATGGTCTGATTCATATAGGAGAATATCAGGAAGAGAGCGGAAGATTAGCGGATTTTTCATCAAAGGGACTTCCCGATTCATTAAAAAAAGCCGGCTTAAACATGCAGCGCCTTAAGACAGGTACTCCTCCGAGAGTGAATAAAAATACAATAGATTTTTCAAAATTGGAGGCTCAAATACCCGATGAAAATCCAATGCCGTTTTCATTTTCTACAGAGAGAATAGATACCGAACAGATACCATGCTGGATTACATATACTACAGATAAAACACATAAAATAATAAGGGAAAACATTCACAGATCTCCCCTTTATGCAGGGAATATAAAAGGTATAGGCGCAAGGTATTGTCCGTCAATAGAGGATAAGGTTGTACGCTTCTCCGACAAGCCCAAGCATCAGCTCTTTCTTGAACCGGAAGGATTAGATACAAATGAATATTATATAAACGGAATATCCAGTTCCCTCCCGGAAGAGGTTCAGTTACAATATATTAAAACAATACCGGGACTTGAAGAAGTACATGTAATGAAACCTGCCTATGCAGTAGAATACGATTTTGTAACAACAGACGAGATATATCCCACATTGGAGACAAAGAAGATATCAGGTCTTTATCATGCAGGTCAGATAAACGGCACGTCGGGATATGAAGAGGCTGCGAGCCAAGGGCTTATTGCGGCAATAAACGCATGCAGAAAACTAAAAGGGGAAAGTTCGTTTATATTATCAAGGGGAGAATCATATATAGGCGTATTGATAGATGATTTGATTACAAAGACTATAACAGAGCCATACAGAATGTTTACATCAAGGGCAGAGCACAGGCTGCTATTAAGGCAGGACAATGCAGACAAAAGGCTTATGAAATACGGATATGAAAACGGGTTAATAACTATAGAACAGTATAGCAATATGATAGAAAAATATAAAGAGATAGATTATCAGATAAACAGAATAAAAGATACGGTAATAACGGTTGATGAGAGGATTAAAGGTATATTGGAAGCAGCGGACGATACAATTCTGTTAAAAGGAAGAGTTAAAACAGAGAATATCCTCAAAAGACCGGGAATTTCAATAAGGCATATATTGGATATATTTAACGAGGAGTATAATGAATTGATTTCTCCTGTTATAGAGATGGAGATAAAATATGAAGGGTATATTGCGCGAGATGTAGAGAGGATTAAAAAATTTGAAAAGTTAGAATCAAAACCTATACCTGAAAATATAGATTATAAAGCAATAAACGGATTAAAAAATGAGGCGAGAGAGAAACTGTTTAAGGTTAAACCTGCAACTATAGGTCAAGCCTCAAGAATCTCCGGAGTAAATCCTTCGGATATATCAATACTGCTTATATATATGGAAACTACAGCTCAAAAAAAGGCGGAGGTTCCACGTGGAACATCTTCCTGATTTAAACACTCTGTTTCACGGCACAGGTATAGATGATCCGGATATGCAGTCTTTAATGATTAAATATGCCGCTGAGATATTTAATGAGAACAAAAAATTTAATTTAACAGGGCATAAAAATCTTATAAATATAATAGATAATCTCTTTATAAAAAGCCTTATGCCGCTAAAGACCCTAAATGTTCCACGTGGAACATTATTTGCGGATATTGGAACAGGGGCAGGGATTCCCGGCATTCCATTGGCAATAAAATACTCGGAATCTACTGGGGTACTCTTCGATTCAAATCATAAAAAGATAAATTTTATAAATAGAACTTCAAAGAGGCTGGGAATAAATAATGTAACCGCTGTTGCCGGGCGTGTTGAAGAGCTGTGCGGGGAAGGAGATTACAGGGAATCGTTTGATATGGTCTTTTCCAGAGCAATGTCGGATATATATACTACTACCGAACTTGGCGCGCCGTTGCTAAAGATTGACGGATTGCTTTTTCTTTTTTCGGGAGAGAAAAGCGAACTGAGCGATTATATAGTTGAACATATAAATATTCTCGGATTATCTGTGGAGAATCTGTTATCACAGTCATCAATCAAAGACAATACGGAGATACTTGTTTTAAAAAAAATCAAAGCGACGGATGCAAAATATCCGAGAAGAATTTCTGCAATAAAACGGATGATAAGATGAACTATATACGTTTATTGATAATTATAAGCAGCCTCTTTTTAACAGCATGTATATCTGCCAATAAAAATGACGGTTATTTAATAGACAGTGATATTATTGTACTTGGTAAGTCGGCTGAAGGATATTCAATCGGCGATACAATTATTGATAATGGGAGAGTCTATATTATAAATACAGCCGGAACAATAGGTGAAATTCTTGAGATTGACCTTTTCTCAAATCTGACTTTTGATTCAATAATCTATAATAAAGATCAAAGAGCCATATTCATTAACAGCAGTTTAATTATTGCCATTGTCGGATTAAATCCGGATAAAAAAATTACCTATGATGCCATAGCTCTGTCAATGGGAATTGATAAATTTATTCTTAATTATGGAGAAAGCGAACTTGAAATTATCAGTAAAGAGAATAGCAATATATATCTTTATAAAAAGCTGGGAATTGCCCTGTTTGATGATAATAAAGATGGTACAATAGATATGTATATAATTTTTTCTGAAAAAACATTTGATTGAGCATATTAATTATAAATAATATACTGCTTGATTAAATTATATGGTGAAATAATTAATAATATTATGTCTTATCAGTTATTTTTATTTGATGGAAGGATAAACAAAGCGGCTATAGTATTATTAAAAGATATTAAAAGATGAAAATAAGAGAGCAAAAATTATTTTAGCGGAAAATAATGACAATGCTCTAAAGCTATATAAAAGGAACCTTAGTAAAAGTGAAAAAATACAAAATTGATTTTGAAAAAAGCGGAGGAATTATCCCTGCCGTTGTTCAGGATTTTAATGCAGGTGACGTACTCATGCTGGCTTACATGAATGAAGAAGCATTCGGATTAACTCAAACGACGGGATATGCCCATTATTATAGCAGGTCAAGAAACAGCATCTGGAAAAAAGGCGAATCCTCAGGTCATTTACAGATTGTGAAAGAGATATACCTTGATTGCGACAGCGATTCTGTTTTATTGAAGGTAATACAACTTGGAGATGCAGCGTGTCATGAAGGCTATAGAAGCTGTTTTTTTAAGCGGATCGAAGGGGATAGTTTTTCCATAGATGTACATCCTGTATTTGATCCGACTGAAGTTTATAAGGATTAAGCGTGATATAAATGCTGAAAAATATATCAATCAATTTTAGACCTGATGATTCCAAATCAATCAGGATAATAAAGAAAATCTTTAATATCTGTTCAAGCAGGGATATTAAAGTTCAATTTCCCGATTATAAAATTCTCCGTAAAGAGGGTTTTTCGGAATTTATTACTGATGAAAACAGTTATTTAACAAATCCTGAGCTTGTTATAGCAATAGGCGGCGATGGAACTTTTCTTAAAACAGCAAGGATGTTTTTAGAAAACAACTCTCCCATATTTGGAATCAACAGGGGAAAGCTTGGATTTCTTACTGAGTTTAGCCCTAATGAATTTGAGGAATATTTAATTAAAATAATAGAGGGTGATTACACAGTTGCAGAGAGAAGTGTTATGGAGGCAGCTCATAATAAAAACGGACAAAGCAGGTCGCTCTATTTTTTTAATGATGCTGTAATCTCCAAGGGTGCATTTTCAAGGACTATACAAATCGAACTATATGTTAACGATCTGTTTTTAATTAAATATCCCGGTGATGGACTCATTGTCTCAACAGCAACAGGTTCAACAGCATATTCTCTTTCAGCCGGCGGACCGATTATAGTACCTGATGGAAATGATGCCTTTATAGTAAATCCTGTATGTCCCCATTCCCTGTCAATAAGACCCATTGTACTCCCTGCAATGTATGAACTGCGGGCAAAAACTTTAACCGATATGACAAATTTATTATTGACAATTGACGGTCAGGAGGCTATCGAATTTTCTGCAGGCGATGAACTTATATTCAGAAAAACAGATAAAAAGATGAGACTTATACTTCATCCTAAAAAAAATTATTATTCAATTCTCAGAGAGAAATTGAATTGGGGCTGATTTGGAAAGTCGGTTGATAACCGACTCAATATTTAGAGAGAAATTGAATTGGGGTTAATACTATATGAAGGATACAGGCTATGCTTCTTAATCTAAACATTAAAAATTTTGTCATAATAGATTCGCTTTCTATAGCATTTAATAACGGTTTAAATATACTCAGCGGTGAAACCGGTGCAGGTAAATCTATCTTGATTGACGCACTGTCCGGCGTACTTGGCGAGAAGATGAGTACGGATATGATAAGAACAGGATTTGACAGAGCTTCTTTAGAGGCGGTTTTTGATATATCTGCGCTTGATGATTTAAAAAGAATCTTAGAGGAATCAGGGATTGAAAATGAGGATGATACTTTAATAATTCACAGGGAATTATTTGCAAACGGCAAAGGGAGATGTTATGCAAATTCTGTTCAAATACCTGTTTCAAAATTAAAAGAAATAACTGAAAATTTAGTAGATATACACGGTCAGAATGAACATCAAAATATTGTAAATGTATCGCGCCATAGAGAACTCCTTGATAGCTTTGGTCTGCTTAATAATGATGTAAATGAAGTAAGAAAGATTCATCAAAAGTTAGGTTTAATAAGGGATAGAATAAATTCGTTTCAAATAGATGAAAAGGAGAAAGCCAGAAGGATTGAGTTTAATACATTTTCAATAAAAGAGATTGAAACAGCTGCGTTAAAAGCAGGTGAAGATGAAGAACTAAAGGCAGAATCATATCTATTAACAAATGCCGAAAAAATTTTTACTGAGGTAAACAATACTGAAGAGTTAATATCCGGTGATAACGGCGTTCTAAAAAATCTAAAAAAGGCAGAGATGAGCCTGTCTAAAATATCAGATATTGATCCGAATATTTCATCTCTTTTAGACGCAATAAGAGAATCTCTATTCTCTCTTGAAGATTCGGTATCGGTTCTCAGGAGTTATAAAAACGGCATAGATTTCTCTTCGGCAAGGGTTAATCAGGTTGAGGAGAGATTAAATCTGATTCAGGCGCTGAAGAAAAAGTACGGCGATACAATTCAAGACATACTTCAATATGCAGATAAGGCAAAGATTGAGCTTGAAAATATAAGCTCAAGCGAGGAACAGCTTGAGCAGTTGAAAGATCAGGAGAAAAAGATCGTAAAAGAGGCAAAGGGACTTGCGCTAAATCTATCGGAAAAGAGAAAAACGGCGGCAAAAAAATTAGAGGACCTTGTTATAAAAGAATTAAATGATTTGGGTATGGCCGGTACTGTTTTCAAAATATCGTTCACAATGGATATAAGCATAGATGGAGATATTGATTCCGGTGATAAAAAATATGTTCTTTATCCCCATGGACTTGATAAGATTGAATTTCTTCTATCGGCAAATGAGGGCGAAGATTTAAGGCAGCTTCGAAAGGTCGCTTCGGGCGGAGAGATGTCAAGAATAATGCTTGCCGTTAAAAATGTTATACAGTCTGCCGATATTGTTGATACGCTTATCTTTGATGAGGTTGATGCAGGAATAAGCGGAAAAACAGCAGAGATTGTCGGAAGAAAACTAAAAAATCTTTCAAAAAAGAGACAGGTTCTGCTTATTACTCATCTTCCGCAAATAGCAGCAATGTCCGACAGCCACTACCTTGTTCAAAAGGGTAAAATTGACGGAAGGGTAACAACACTTGTTAAAAATCTATCTGAAAAAGAGAAGGTGCGTGAAGTTGCAAGAATGCTTGCAGGTGCAGAAATCACCGATATATCTTTACAGCATGCCGAAGAACTCATTGGAAAAGCGAGTACGTTTTAATGAGTGATTCGATCAACCTTACAGATGTATTCACATTAATTATACACGATATGATAAAATCAACCGAAGAGTTTAAATCTTTTGATATAAATAAGATATTAGTATGCTGTGCATCAAACCGTAAAGATTTTAAAGGAGCCATATATGGCAAACTCCAGCCATTAAGGTTTAAAGACGGATCGGAAATAATTAAGCACAATAAAAGGTATTATACAATACCAAGGATTGTGCTGAACAATGTTGAGATTCTTTATATAATCTATCTGTATATTCCGAAATTTTTTAATCTAACAGTCATGGATAAGATAAATGTTATGTTTCATGAACTTTATCATATAAGTCCTGAGTTTAATGGAGACATAAGACGAATGAGTAATTTTAAATCTGCCCATGGTCATTCAAAGAAATCCTTTGAAGAAAAGTATATTAAATTTGCATCAAATTATTTTAATAATATAAATGGAACTCCATTTAATGGTTTTTTGCAGATGAATTTTGAAGATATAAAAAAACAATTTAAAGTTATAAAATATAGAAGGATAAAAAAAATTAAACCGCAAATACTTTCATCTAATTAAAAGTTATAATCTCCGTCAATTTTTCCTAAATAGTCGCTAACATCCATATCCTTTATGTTTCCATAAAACATATACCCGTCAGGATTAGAAAGGAGAGATGAAATATATTTTTGAACAATTAACTCATTTTCTGCCTCTATAATTAATCTTACTGTTCCGTCTCTTAAATTGGTTGCAGAGCCGCGAATTGCAAACTTTCCGGCATATCTGGCACAATAGCCCCTGCAACCAACTCCTTGTACTTTTCCCTTTAATATTATTTTTTTTATCATAATAATTTTTTCTTTAATAATTATTCATTAAAAATAGATATATATAAAATAGTAATTGCAGTCTTTTATGAACATTTATCCTTAATTATAAATAGAGCATTTAATATCATGGAACAGGATTATTTATTAATAACAGACGATGGAACATCAACTCTTTTTCTTGAAGAATATAATCAGGCAATGCATTCGATTTCAGGCGCTTATGACGAGGCGCTTCTAAAGCATATAATTCCGTCAAGGATACTCGATTCGGATAATGCGGAACTCAATGTGTTGGACATTGGATTTGGTATTGGTTATAATGTTTTAGCCTTAATCAATGAATTCATGAATAGAAAAAAAGGATCAAGACTTAATATTATATCATTAGAAAAAGAGAAATATTTTTTTAAATTTATGAAGGATGTGAGGTTTAATGATCAAAAGGATCATATATACGATTTAATTAAGGATGCTTATTATTCCGGTTCTATGACATATAATGATATCAATCTAAAAATATTGTTTGGCGATGCAAGGGTAACTGTTAATATGCTTAAAGGCGAAAAGTTTAATGCAATATTTCATGATCCGTTTTCACCGTCAAAAAATCCGGAATTATGGAGTGTGGATTTTTTCTATAGATTAAAAGATATTATGTCGGAGGATGCCATACTTACAACTTATTCAAGCGCAGATCATATAAGAAGAGCTATGCTCGAAGCTCAATTATATGTTGGTATTGGACCCTCTGTAGGAAAAAAGAGAGAAGGAACTATTGCTGCTGTTAAGAAAAAAATTATAGAAATAGATGAAATAGACAATGAAAGAAAAAGTAGAATTATGGGAAATATAAAGTCAGTTCCTTATCGGGATTCGAATTTAGATCTTTCGCGTGAAAAGATATTAGAGAATAGATTAATTGAAATAGCTCAAATCAGGAATAAATTCAAACAAGATCGTCTAATTCATCTAATATAGATTTTTCAGATATATTATCAGCATTTTTTTGAGAGCTTTCATCTTCAATATTGATTTGTTTTTCATTTTCTTTAAATTCTAATTTTCCGGACAGATCTCCCTCAGGGCTGATTCTATAAGAAAAAGCAGAAGCAAAATTATAAAGAGTCATTATTGCATCATAGATTTTTCTGCCGTTTAACTTTTTTTCACCCTCAATTGCCGGATTAAATTCAAGTACATCCTGCGGATTAGCAATGAATTTTTGTTCGCTATTTATATCATTTATAAGTATGCTTAGCTCTGTAGTTAAATCATCCATAAATTTCTTTATTGTTGCTCTATATGTTATTCCTGCTATATTTTTTTTTTCATCTATTTCATCAAGTTTTTTAGAATAAGCAATGTATTGATTATTATTTGCAGGTTTCTCTTTAGAATTTTTATTAAACTCTTGGTGCATCTCGTAGTAGTCTTTAAATGCTTCCTGACATTTGTTTAATTTATTAAACAAATCTTGCATCTTTGCTCTATAGTCTATTTTTATATTAGTAGAAAAGTCAACATTGTATCTTATTTTGTTTGTAGTGAGAATAAATGAGTACTCATTTTCAAATTCTTTAAAGAGCAAATATGTAAGTAAAACTTTATCAGTATCGTTTAGTAGTTCAAAATCCCCTTTTTTATCATATTTGTTTCTCAATATTTTATTATCAAGTTTATACATTAACCTAAGCCCTTCTTTTATTGAATTGTCGATTTTTGCATAATCTTTTGTTTGTTTAGAAACAGCTTTCTCGGCTTCGTTTTCTTCAACTTGTATTACGCTGTTTAAGCTTTGTTTTATGCGTGTTCCGGGCTTTTCATGTTTAGTAATTGACAGGATATTCTCGATCTCCTTATCACTTTCATCATAAAGAATACCTTGATAAAGGCAGAAAAGAGTATGAAGACGGGGATATAATTTATCGAATATAAAGAATAGTGAATTTTTTATATCTTTATTTTTGAAAAACCAATCGCCTTTACTTTCAGTAGAAGCAGAATTAATTTCAATGGCTCGTTCAAACGCATTATAAATTGTATTTTCATAAGGCTTAAGTATATATAGAGCCCTGTATAGTTCAATAAGCGGTTCCTTTAATTCAGATACAGACTGAGGTATATTTGGATAATTTTTAAAATTTTCTGTTATTTGATCAATTAAATATTCTTCATAAAGCTCTCCAGTCATTTCAATTAACTCATAGTATTTAGGAGATATCTTGTCAAGAGTACGAATTATTCGGTTTCCGGTTTGCAGATTTTTTTTAAAAAGCGAAAGGTATATCATTTGGATTGTAATTAGCGCAGGTTTATAGTGATTAACAAATTTTTTAAAAAATGATTTTTTTAAAAAAACTGCACTAAAGCCTGTTACTCCAAGAAATTTTAATTTGATTCTTATTTTAGCTCTATCAAATATGGATGAGATTGGCGCATTTGAAGCTGACCTTAATGAATCTCTGTCTGATGTATCGGTATTTTTTTTCCTTTGAGCAGATTTTTGATCTGAGTAGTGTTTATCAAGTTTTTTTTGATGTTCTCTCTGTTTTTCTCTATTAATTATTATATTTTTTTTTGTACTCTTATCGTCAATAATTTGCCCGCCTGCATCTACAAATCTTTTAAACAGGTCATTTCTTTGATCTTCATCAATTTCATTAATTCTGATATTCTGTTTAGTTTTATCAATATCTTTCATTTTAGACCTTGTTCGTTTTTTTGTATAAAATATTTTTTATAAAATCTCTGCAATATCATTGTACTATTATTCATTCATATCAATTCATATAAGGTTTACTTTTTTATACAATATATTTATATTATTTATTGATTTTAAAATAATATAAAAATAATAGTAGAAGTCAATTATTTTATTGTTGATAAATATTTTGTAAACTATATTATGTATTTGATTAAATAATGAGGTTAATCTATGAATAATGTTGGAATAATCGGTGCAGGAGTAATGGGCGCTGATTTGGCGCATCTTATAGCTGAAGCTAATTATCAGGTAAAACTTTTTGACGCAAACATTACTCAAACTACTAATGCTATTAATAGTATTCATCTGAAATTAAATAAATATGTAGAAAATGGAAGAATTACAAATACAGATAGTGAAAGAATAAAGTCTAAAATTTCTATAGCAAAAAATATAGAGGAGTTATCCGATACGGATATTTTTTTGGAGGCAGTAAAAGAGGATATAAATGTAAAAAAAGTTGTATTCGGTCAGCTAAATGCTATATGTTCGGGAGGGAGTATTTTAGCTTCAATAACATCATCAATATCAATAACTGAGATTGCATCTGCAACAACAATGCCTGAATCTGTTATTGGGCTGCATTTTTTAAATCCTGTAAGAGTGTTGCCGCTTGTTGAGATTGTCCCTGGAATAACAACAACAAGGGAGACTGTAGAGATGTCAAAATCATTTATAAAAAAGTTAGGAAAAGAGTTTATTGAGGCTAAAGATTATCCGGGTTTTTATTTAAATAGAATTTTGTATCCTTTAATTAATGAAGCAGCTTTTCTTTTATATGAAGGAGGGACAAAGCCGGAAGTAATTGATAAAGCAATGAAAAAAGGGCTTAATCTTCCAATGGGACCTCTTGAAATAGCAGATATGGTAGGGATTGATATTATTTTAGGGATTGGAGATGAAATGTTTAGAGGGTATGCTGATCAAAAATATAGACCGTGTCCGCTACTTAGAAGATATGTTGCGTCCGGCTATTTGGGCAAAAAAACTGGGAGAGGATTTTATATCTATTAACTGATATGAATAAGAAGATTATTTTAGCGCTTATAATTTATTTCTTTCAAATTACATTTGTAAATGCTTCTTTATTGGAAGAACTTGATAAACCGCCTGAGGGAGCTCATGAAGGGCAGATGTTAATTGGATGCTTTGGGTCAATTGGATCACCTTATGGTAATACGATTGATTCAGAATATAATTTTCTCACATATGATATATATGTTTTTACCGAAAGCGGGATTACAAAAGAATTTCTCATTACTCATCTGTCATATGATTTTGGAGTATTCTTTGAATATATGCCGATTGATTATGTTGGAATCAAATCAAAACTAAAAAAAGTCTATATAGTTCAAAGAACCCTTTTCGGATCAGATTATCAAAATTGGAATGAACCGTTATACAACGGCTATTCATTTCATATAGGTCCTTCTATTCATTTTATAAATAGAAAGTGGTGGGATATATCATTAACGCCAATGATCGGTTATTCCATTGCTAAATATAATCCAACGCCTATTGCAGGGAAAATTAAACCGGGTTATTCTGGAACTAACAAGAGGGATGTAAATGGGATTGTATATGGAGGTGAAATAAATTTTTCAATGTATTTTAGCGGAGGATTGTATATTTCAGCAGGCGTTGATGTTAATCAATATCCTCTATCATTTAGTCCGGAAATCACACTTGTAAATCCCGATACATCAAGATATACTGATATGTCATCCGGTTTTATTCGAACTATTAATTTTGTAGTTTCAGTAGGCTATGCTTTTTCTCATTGATATTCTTGTTTTGATATAGAATTTATAAGCCTTAAAGCATTTAATGTTACCCATCGGCTCTTCATGGGTTTTTCGTTTATCATGCCGGGTGATCTGTTTTCACAGTTCCATGTAGCGTCACGATTTTGTTTTCTAATAATTGAATTAAATAATTCACCAATCTTTGAATTATATTTTTCAAATTTTGAAATTAGTATCATACCTGAGAGGAAATCGTATTGTGACATAATAGGGTAACCTAATTTTTCAAAACTGACCCTGTTCCCGCAAAGAACTTTTTGTTTTTTTCTAACAAAAAGATTGTATTTTAAAAAAAATTCAATCCCTCTATTAATTACATCCATATTCGATTGATCAGATTGAATCAGCGCTTTTAAACATGTATATGAAGCAACAGGGCAGCTGGGGATTTTATTGTCAGATTCATATTTTAATCCATTATCTGATTTATTAAGAAGAATAAGCTTCAAAACATTGCAAACGCCTATAAAAGAACAGTGCAACCATCCTCCATCATCTCTTTGATTCTTTATAATCCACTTAATCCCATTTGATGAACGAGAGTCTGTTATGCCGCTCTTCAAAAGTGAGTATGTCATATTACCTGTTCTACATCCTACAGCATCGCTGTTGTTAAATTTAAATCCTCCATTGTCTAATTGTTTTTTTTCACATAAGTAATCAGCAGTTGAAGCAATAAAACTGCTGTTATTATTATAACCGGATTCAACAGCAAAAAGGAAAAACCACACCGGACCATTATTATGGAGATCAATGTGATTTTTACCGCCAAGAATTCCCTTTGATAGATTGCTGTTAAAATAATCCGTTAAATTTGAGTTTAAGAGTTCATCATAATTTTTTTCGGTATCTTTTATATTTAAGATTTCGTTCTTTACAAGGTAAGTTACAGCAGGATTTTCTCCATCTGTCAGCCAGGGAATAGGATCCATATTTAAATATTTATTTAACATTTTTTGCTCCGGTTAAAAATTCTGCAAATCTTAAATCTTGTTCAGTCGTTATTTTGAAGTTGTTATAGTCTCCGTCAATTATGGAAACATTTAAGCCCATGTTGAATCCAAGTGAAATATCATCTGTAATAACCTGTGATTTGTTTTTATTTTTGTGCGCTTTCATAATTACACTGTATTTAAATCCTTGCGGAGTTTGTGCTGAGTAAACTGTTTTCCTGTCAGGTATTGATTCAATATTGAAATCATTTACTATGGCGATTGTGTCAGAAGTATTAACATATACTCCGCATGCCCCTGAGACTCTTGCCTCGTTGATAGTGTTTATAATAATCTCTTCAGTGACAAATGGTCTGGCTGCATCATGGATCAAAAAAATGTCATCGTCATCAAATTTTGATGATATTAATGCATTATATGATGAATTGTGCCGCTCCTCTCCGCCCTCAATACAGGATAATTTTGGATAATCATAAGGCGGAAATAATTTCTTCATATCATCTAAAATACTTTTTTCAGAAACGACTATTACTTTATCTATCAGATTGATTTTATGAAATGTATCTACTGACCATGAAATTATAGGTTTATTGCCCAGCAATATCATCTGTTTAGGTATTTTTTCGTTTAAGCGAAGACCTTTTCCGCCTGCAAGAATAACTCCAATATTCATTTGAATAAATTATTCCTTATATTACTTAAATTTTTATTGATGTATAATTGCTGTTCTTGTAAAATATTGCAATTACAAAAAGTATTGATTATACAAATAATGTAAAAGTAGAAATAGTGACTATAAGTGGCAGATATTCAAGAGGCAAAAGAGATAATCTTGAATTTATTGAAAAAGCAATTCCATATGGATTAAAACTCTTAAGTGGGTGAAGTTACGGATTGCGCAGAGGAGACAAATAATCATGGGGAAAACCGATTTAATACAAAGAATTATAATTAAACAGGGGGATATTACTCGTGAAAACAGTGATGCTATCGTTAATGCTGCAAATACTTCGCTCCTTGGCGGTGGAGGAGTTGATGGTGCGATTCATAAAGCAGCAGGTCAGGAACTTATTAAAGAGTGTAGAACCTTTGGAGGATGTAATGCCGGAGAGGCAAGAATTACCAAAGGATATAATCTTAAAGCAGGATATATTATTCACACTCCTGGACCTGTATATAAAGATGGGAAGAGGGGTGAAGCTCAAGTTTTAAAAAATTCGTATTGGAATTCAATGAATCTTGTAAAAGAATATAATCTTAAATCCGTATCTTTTCCTGCAATATCTACAGGCGTTTATAATTATCCGAAAGAAGAAGCGGCAGAGATTGCAGTAAAAACAGTTATTGAATTTATGGAGAAAGAAAAATATATTGCTGATATTATTTTTGTTCTTTTTGATGATGATAATTATAACATATACAATAAGACTTTAGGCAGATTAAAAGATGAACTACATTGATATTCTTAAAAAAAGCGCTGATAAATTTTCAAGTATAGTATGTATGGGTCTTGACCCTGTAATTGAAGATATACCGGAAAAAGATGATTCCATCGGTAATAATATATATAAATTTTATGAAAGCATATTAAATAAGCTTATACAAAAGAATATTTTTCCGGGCGCTGTTAAACCGAATTATGCATTCTATGCGCAGTACGGTATGGATGGTATTATATCTCTTGAAAGAATAATTAAACTTTATAAATCAGCAGATATTCCGGTTATACTTGATTATAAAAGGGGTGATATTGGAAAAACCGCGCAAGCCTATGCAAAGGAGGCATTTGATTATTTTGATGCAGACGGAGTTACGCTGTCTCCATATTTAGGTTATGATTCCATTGAGCCGTTTATTAAGGGCTACCCTGATAAGGGATATTATATACTTACCAAAACTTCCAATAGCACTTCAAAAGAGATACAGGATTTAAAGGTGAATGAGAAGGAGCTATTTTTACATATTGCAGAACTTGTAGTAAAGTGGTTCCATCCCGGAATAGGTTCTGTAGCAGGAGCGACATATCCGCAGCAGCTTAAAATGATTTCTGATATATTTATAGAAGCAAAAAAGGAGATTCCGTTTTTAATTCCGGGTGTAGGAGCTCAGGGCGGAAGTATTGAAGATGTAATGAATGTCTTAAAAAATACGCCGGATATTAAGATACACAGGATTAATGCATCAAGTTCTTTGAATTATGCATACAAGACTTTTAAGAATATGAGCTATGCAGATGCTTCGGCGCAAGCCTTAAAAGAAATGAATGATGAAATTAATGGTTTAGTTTAAAGTCTATATCTTTTTTAATCCGAAGCTAAATGGGAATTTTATTAAATCTGCCGATATGTCATTGTAGAAGTTTTCCATATCATTGCTGTTTTTAAATGCTATATATTCGGGATTTTTATTATAATTTGAGATTAAAAAGTTTTTTAACCTGTTATACATTTCTGATTCAATCAGTAACGGCATATCATTAAAGTTTTTTTCTGCAAGCTCTTTTGCCGTATTATGATCTGCATATAAGACAGGTGTTATAATGCTGTACCTCTCTTCAACTTCAAAATATGTATGCAAATTATTTATTACCTGAAAAAAATGAAAGATAGAACCTTCCGCAAAAGAGTTAAAGATATTTAATCTCCTGTAGAAATTATCTGTTTCAAATTCTTTCATTATGCCAGAGATTAAACTTTCATCAAAAATCAAATTCGAGTAGATGACTATATTATATAATCTGTTTCTATCTGCAGTTTTAATAAAATTTTTTACTAAATTATAGAAAGTGTTTAGACTAATTACTGTTATATGAATATCCGTAACATAAGTATCTACGGAATCTGAAATACTTTTTGAAATATCCGATTTGCAATTATCATCAAGGATTAATCCTTTAGTAAAAAGCGAATCGTCACTATCTGAAAAATCGGGAAGATAAAATACCCTGTTAGACAGACCTGTTTTATTTTCAATATATGCCGATATTGATTTAATATCTTCAAAATTAAAATTCCAACCTTCTGTGAAATAGTATGGAGGTTTTTTTTGGAACTCAATATTATCTTTTAATCCCTGCTCTCTGATTTCTGTTCCGGGTAAAATCATTAATGGGTATAGCTCTATAAATTCTTCAAAACCCCTGTTACATAAAACATCTACTGTCTTTAAAAAACTGTTTATATCATCATCGGGCAATCCGGGTATTATGCCTATCTTTAAATTGATTCCCGCATTTGACAGATTTTCAATTCCTGTGAGTTCTTTGTCCGGATTTGTTTTTCTTTTTACACTACTAAGAGCGTTTTTATTCATAGATTGAAGACCAACTTCAAGACTTCTAAAACCTGCTTCATACATCAGATTTGCAATATCCTTTGAGATGTTTTCCGCTCTTATCTCTGTGTGGAGAGTTACATTATGATTCATCTTTTTTAGACTCTCCAAATTCTGTATAAAATTTTTAGATGTTTCAAATGCAGGGCTTAGAATGTATATATCTTTCACCTCTTTTTTATTCTTAATAACATTTAATAGTATGGAAAAAGGCAATTCTCTGACTCTATTTTGATTTTTAGAATAAAAGCAATAGCTGCACTTATAGGGACATCCCCTTGTCATCTCAATAAAAGCAGAACCGTCAATTAATGTATCCAAGTTATTATTTGAAAAAGGTTCGACTATTTTTTTTATACCGATAAGTTCATTGTTTTGCTGAATAGCTACATTGTTGCTATTAATTTTTGTTATATTGATATTTTTGCCTGATAAAAAAAGTTCAAAAAACCATTCGCCTTCACCTGAAATAAAAATATCAACGTCACTATTATATGAAGAGAGAGCTATTGAGCCTGCAGATATTTCAGGACCGCCGAAAAATATCTGTGTATTATTCATTTTAGTTTTAATTAATTTTGATAATCTTAAATTTCTTTCAACATTCCATAAGTAAGATGTAAAACAGATAATATCAGGAGATTCTGCTGATATATATTTTATAATTATTTCATCCGAACAAAAGTTGCACAGGACGTATGGCAGTCTTATACACGTAATATCTTTAAAATTTTTTTGAATAAATGAAGAGATTACAGCAGGAGCATAATCAATATTTCCATTTATATATCCATGTGAATGATCTATAAGCGGGAGTTGTATAAAAAGGATTTTCATATTATTATAAGTTTTATTAATCTGCGAAAAGCATAAACGGGTCATAGCCTTAACATATACAATCAGATTATTATCATACATATTTTAGCATGGCAAATGCCCTGCGCTATAGAGAATCAGGCTTACAGCCAGACTAAAGAAATAAAAAATATATAACTAATCTTCTTCCCCCGAATCATTAACCTTCTTCTGCTCCGATAATTGCTCTGGCACAGTACCTGCTGCCTTGTCTTTTATGTATGCTTGAAGTCTGTCAATGCCGTCTTTTAGCTCGGCAAACTCTGAAATATTCAGCGCAACTCCTTTTTGTGTCGGTTTATAAATATCATTGCCGTTAGAATCTCTATCTGCAACATACCATATCCGTAAATTTATTAACTCTTTCCCTTTAAATTCCGAAACTTCAATTCTTATTATCTCGTTGTTATTTCTTTTAATATCTTTAATTATAACTCCCATAGATTGCCCCTTTCGTTTCTATAAATATATTTCAAACAATAAATTTTTATTAAGAATGTGTAAATAATATTTTTTTGAATAATGTGAAATAGAGAGGCAGTCGGAAAAATAAGAGCGCAGTCTTATTTTTAAAAATTATTAATTATTGATTTGAAATTATTATATTTGTAAAATGGCATTTATATTATTTTATAGGACTAATATGAATAAAAAAATTTTAACAGCAATTATATCATATAACAATTTTGAATTTATTAAAAACGCTGTATTAGAAATTCAAAATATTGATGAGACGGATATTTTAATTATTGATGAAGCCTCTGATTATGATATATTGGATGAGTTGAAAGAGTTTAATTCTGTTAAAGTACTAATCCATGGCGAAAAATTAGGCTATGGAGCCTGTTTTGCCTCAATATTATCTTATGCAAGAGATTTAAATTATTCATATCTTGTAACTTTAGACATTAATAATCCTCAATTTATTAAGGATTTACATAATATTATTACTAACCTTAACTATGGTTATGATGTTGTTACATGCAGCCGTATTCTTGAGAATTATGACTATACAAAGATTGATGATAATGTATTGAATTTTTTAGATGGATTGACAAACTATTTAAATGATGTAATAGAGTGTAATTTAACTGATCCATTATCTGAAAATAAAGGTTATAATATAGAATCAACGAAGGATATTGATATTACTCTTGATGACCATGGAGTTTTATTACAGATTTTTATTCAAAGCTCATACTTTGGGTATAATGTAATAGAGATACCGTCAGAATCAAATTCACTGCTTGCGAAAGAGTTAGATTTGGAAAATAATCCTCTTGAAGATTTTATAGCAATAATTGAAACAGAAAAATATTTATATAATAGAGGATCTGTAAATTAATAATAGATTAATATTAAATAGCAGGTGTGTATATATGCGCCGGATGAGTATTCTTTATATTAAAAATAATAAAATGATAGTTAGATTGTGAAAAAAAATGGCAAACCCTGTTATTGTACAAAGTGATAATACACTCCTCGTTGAGGTTGGTAACTCAGCTTATGAGGATGCAAGAAATGCAATATCTCAGTTCTCTGAATTAGAGAAAAGCCCTGAGCATATTCATACGTATAGGATAACGCCATTATCTCTATGGAATGCTGCCGCATCAGGGCTCAATGCAGATGATATAACAGCTTATCTTGAACGTTATTCAAAATATGAGATTCCGGATAGTGTATATACATCTATTTATGAACAGATGAAGAGATATGGACTTTTGAAGCTTATAATAGTCGATGAAGAGCTTATTTTAACTTCATCGGATGTAACATTGATTAATGAGATTGTATATAATAAAAAAATCCAAAACTATATTCATGAAAGAATAGATTCAAATAATGTTAAAGTAAAAAAGCTATTTCGCGGGCATATAAAGCAGGCTCTTATAAAATTAGGGTTTCCTGTTGAGGATCTTGCCGGATATGAAGATGGTGATCCCTGCGATATTATTGTGCGTCCAATTGATGCAGATGGGAAGGGTTTGGAGTTTAGAGACTATCAGTCTGATTCTGTAAATGCATTTTATAAAGGGGGCGGTCCGGAAGGCGGCAGCGGAGTCGTTGTATTACCATGCGGCGCAGGTAAAACAATGGTAGGTATAGGCGTTATGGCTGAAATAAAATCAGAAACCTTAATACTTGTAACAAATACAATTGCGCTTAGACAATGGAAAGAAGAACTGTTGGTTTGGACCACGTTAAGTGGAGATATGATAGGCGAATATTCAGGAGATAAAAAAGAGATTAAGCCTATTACAATAGCAACATATAATATTTTAACATATAGAAAAAATAAGAAAGAGGATTTTTTACATTTTGACCTTTTCAATTCCAAAAATTGGGGTCTTATTATATATGATGAGGTTCATCTTTTACCTGCGCCTGTTTTTAGACTTACATCTGAAATCCAGAGTAAAAGAAGACTTGGACTTACTGCTACTCTTATCAGAGAAGATGGACTTGAGGCTGATGTTTTTAGTTTAATAGGACCAAAAAAATATGATATACCATGGAAAATTTTAGAAAAGACAAAATGGATTGCCACTGCTCTCTGTACGGAAATAAGGATTGAGCTGCCTGAGGATAAGAGATTTCAATATTCATTATCTAAGGATAGGGAAAAGTTCAGAATAGCATCAGAAAATCCAAGAAAGATAGATTTTGTAAAAAATATTTTAAAACATCATATTGATTCAAATATTATTATTATTGGTCAGTATATAGCTCAACTTGAAGAATATAAAAAAATACTCGGCTTTCCGATGATTTCGGGGAGTACGCCTTTGTCTGAACGCGAAGATCTATATAAGAGATTCAGAAACGGTGAGATAAAATACCTTATTGTATCAAAAGTTGCAAATTTCTCAGTAGATCTTCCAGATGCAAATGTGGCTATACAAATTTCCGGTACTTTTGGGTCAAGACAG
Source organism: Spirochaetota bacterium (assembly GCA_009787025.1). Classification (GTDB taxonomy): domain Bacteria; phylum Spirochaetota; class UBA4802; order UBA4802; family UBA5550; genus WRGT01. The sequence continues at coordinate 65,879 of WRGT01000072.1, read as the reverse complement.
GAAGAGGCGCAAAGGCTTGGTCGTGTATTAAGACCAAAGAAAAATGATAATTATGCATATTTTTATACTATCATCACATCTAATTCGGTAGAAGAAAAATTTTCATTAAACAGGCAGCTTTTTCTTACGGAACAGGGTTATACATATTCTATTATGAATGAAGAAATGTTTTACAAAAAATTCGGAGATTGAAATGACGAAGAGAGTCTATATAATAAGTATATTTTTTATTGCTCTGTTATTTTTGACTGATTTTGCATTCTCTTCTAACTATACAATCTATATTGCTACTGCTGAAAGCGGCGTACTAATATCCGATAATGACGGAAAATCATGGAGTTCATTTAATAAGGGGTTACCTGAAATTTTTACTCCAATCAGGTTCTATAAGGCAAAGGATTATCTGTATTTAACTACATTTGAATCGGGACTATTTAGATTCAATAATAATAAATGGGAGAATATCTGTCCCGATGAATTTAAGAGGAGAAGTATATATAATAAAAATGCAGGTTATAGAAAAATTTCGGCATTTTCGGTAGATTTAGAAGATAGTAAAAATCTTGCAGCAGCTACAAAACATTCCATATATAGATCAACAGATGGAGGTAATATTTGGAAAGAAATAACCTTAAATGGTTTAGATAATAAAAAGAATTATATTACATCAATTGCCATATCCGGTAACAAAATATTTGCGGGTACATCTTTTAATGGGATTTTTGAGTTAAACGGTTCCAAATTTCAAAATGCCGGAAAAGGACTCCCAGAAGAAAATTATTCAACTTCATTAAAATTTACCGAACAGCTATCTTCTATACTTTATGATGGCAATGACTTATATGCAGGATTTTATTTTGGCGCCGGTTTATATAAAAAGGGAAAATCTTCTAATAAATTTATGCCTGCTTATTTTATAAAAGATAAAAGCTTTAATTCAATAATTTATGATATTCAACTTCACAATAAGAAGATTTTTTTTTCAGACAGCCTGAATTGTTATATTTACGCTGGATCGGATATAATTCCTCTTGATGCTTATAACACGCTGATAAAAAGAGTTGCCGATAGAAAAGATATAATTACAGCGATAATCTATGATAAAACCGATTATTATCCTCCTGTCTCAGTTAAGTTTCCTAATCCTGAAAAGAAAATTCGATCTGAAAAAGCTTCTAATAAAAGGGGTATATATTTAAGTATAATTGCCTTAGAGAAAAACCTCAGCAAGTATATTGATATAGCTAAAAAAAGTGAAATTAATACATTTATAATAGACATGAAAGATGATTTTGGAAATATCTATTTTAAAGCCGGCGATAAGACCGCATCTGAGATAAATGCTCAAAAAAGGATAATAAATTTTAAAGAAATATTAAATAAATTAAAGGAAAATAATATTTATAGCGTTGCAAGAGTTGTAGTTTTTAAAGATCCGAAACTTTGGGCTGCTTATAATGGGAAATATGCAATAAAGGATAAAAGGAATAGTACACAGTGGAAAGGGACTGAAAATGAATTTTGGGTTGACCCCTATTCGGAATTTGTTCATAATTATAATATTGGTTTATCAAAGGATATAGAAAAATTAGGATTTGATGAAATTCAATATGATTATATAAGATTTCCGGCAGATGGTCCGATAAATTTATGTTACTTTTCATTTAAAGTTGATAAAGAAACATATAAGTCAGAAATTTTGGTTGATTTTTTAAGGCAGGCTAAGGAATTATTAAATATACCAATATCAGTTGATATTTATGGCTTCAACTCATGGTATTTTTTTGGGAATTGGATTGGTCAGGATATAGAAGAATTATCTCATGTGGTTGATGTAATATCTCCAATGCTATATCCATCCCATTTTGGGAATAGGTTTTATAATAATGTTGAGACGGCTCTGAAGCCATATAGAATAGTTAAAGATGCCTGTATTAGGGGAACATATTTGGTAAATAGATCTGTACAGATTAGACCTTATTTACAAGCCTTTAATTTATTGTCTCCAACATGGGGACCTCAGTATGTACAATACCAGATTAATGGCTCAAAAGAGAGCGGGTGCAGCGGATATATTTTATGGAATGCTAAAGGAGATTATACTGTTCCATATACTATTTTAAAGAAGGATTAATATTATATGCATTCATTTGGTTTAACATGGGAAGTCATTAAATCTTTTCCAATAATTTTTCTTGATGGAGATATTACATTGGAGGCAAAACAATTATTGGAAGATACATATAAGGAAATTATTAATCAACTTGATGCTAAAATATTGATATTCGATTTTAGTAAAACAGATTATATAAATTCGACGGGTATTTCTTATTTTTTAAATATTCTCCAAAGGCACAAAGAAAGAGGGGGAGAATTTATTTTTACCAGTTTATCAGATCATATAAAAAAAGTAATGAATATTGTTGGCTTAACGGATTATGTTAAAGTCTTTAGTACAACCGAAACAGCAATAAAGTATTTAGATAAATAATTATATATGAGGTAACTTATGACTACTGGGAAAAAAATAATTGAATCGGTATTGGCGATTGATGCAGGCACTCAGTCTATTAGAGCTGCATTAATTGATTTTAAGGGTAATATTTTAAAGATTTGTAAAACTGAAATTGAACCATATTTTTCACTAAAACCGGGTTGGGCTGAACAACATCCTGAATATTTTTGGAAAGTTTTAGGAGCTACAAGTAAAAAATTACTTAATGATCTTCCTGTGAAAAAAGAATCAATTAGAGGCGTAACTTTAACTACACAGCGTGATACCATGGTTAATTTAGATAAAGATGGAATTCCTTTACGCCCGGCAATTATATGGTTAGATAGAAGAAGAGCTGATAAAATAGATTGGCCCCCATTATATTTAAAGTTACTTCTTAAAGCGATAAAATTTTATGATCCTCTTATTTATTCCATGAAGGAGTCTGAAGCAAATTGGATTTATCAAAATGAACCAAAGATATGGGATAAAACAGATAAATTTCTTTTTCTTTCAGGGTATCTTACATATAAGTTGACCGGTGAATTTGTTGATTCAACGGGCAATCAAGTGGGATATGTTCCATTTGATTATAAAAGACATCGATGGGCAAAAGATAGTGACTTAAAATGGAAGATGTTTCCATGTATCAATAGAAATCAACTCCCTAATCTTGTAAAGCCTTCCGAATTATTAGGATATATTTCATCAAAGGCTGCTATGCATACAGGGATACCGTCAGGTCTGCCTATTTTTGCTGCAGCAGCCGATAAAGCATGTGAAGTATTAGGTTCCGGTTGTTTATCGCCGGAAATTGCATGTTTAAGTTTTGGTACTACTGCAACTATTGAAACGACTAATAAAGAGTATAAAGAAATTATACCGCCACTTCCGCCATATCCAAGCGCTGTTCCGGGTGCATATAATACTGAGGTTATGATATATAGAGGTTATTGGATGGTGAGTTGGTTTAAAAATGAATTTGCTCATAATGAGGTATTATTGGCTCAAAAGAAAAGAATCGCTCCGGAGGTGATTTTGGATCAGATGGCGAGTACTATTTCGCCGGGTTCAATGGGGTTGATGTTGCAGCCTTTTTGGTCTTCAGGAGTGAAAGAACCGGGACCAGAGGCTAAGGGCGCAATAATAGGTTTTGGCGATGTTCATACCCGGGCTCATGTATATAGATCTATTATTGAAGGATTATCATATGCATTGAAAGAGGGCGCAATTAGAACTGAAAAGAAAAACGGAGTGCCTATCCAAAGACTTAGAATTTCAGGAGGAGGTTCACAGAGTAAAACGGCAATGCAGGTTACTGCTGATATATTTAATCTTGTTGTAGAACAACCGCATACATTTGAAACTTCAGCTTTGGGAGCAGCTATTGATGCGGCAGTTGGTCTTAAAGTATTCGGCAGTTTTAACGAAGCTGTTCAATCTATGACTAAAATATCTAAAGTCTATGAGCCTGATCAAGAAAATAATAAAATTTATAAAGACTTATTTGAAAATGTTTACATGAAGTTATACAGTAGAATGAGATCTCTTTATAAAGAGATAAGGAGAATAACTAATTACCCGCCAATTATTAAACATTAATAAAATAAATGTAAAGATTGTGGTACGGGTCGAAAATTTTCGACCCGAATATGATATGCCGCGCATAGGAATTAATTTAATATTTTATTTATCATTTTGATAATTACTTCAATATCTTCAGGTGATCCCTTATCCAATAGTTTTTTGAATGTAACTAATTCTTTCCCATAGCTGTTTTCATCAGCAATAATAAATTTTTCACCAATGCCGTATAATAGCCAATCTAATGAGATTTTGTGACGTATTGAAACACTTCTGATAAATTTAAATGACGGATTTTGCGACCCGCATTCTACTTTAGCTACATATCTTCTGTCAATTCCGGCAGATTCACCAAATTCCCTTTGAGTAATTCCCAGCTCTTTTCTGATTTCCTTGAGTCGTAATCTGATATTTTTGAAAAATTCTGTTTCTTTATTATCATCAAGAATACTCTCTGAAAGAAATTCATGATCATTATATCTTTCACGATATTTGCTTTGGTTACCGATTGTTGTACTCATAGTCCCTCTATATTTTTTATTTGTATTTGTATCAAATTATAGTACTGTGTTTTTTTTTCAAGAAAAATTATGATAAAAAAACAATTATCTCTTTTTCTTTTTTAAGATAACTATTTTATTTTCAATATCAATCATCTGATCTCTTAAAAGCGCTGCTTTTTCAAATTCAAGATTATCGGCAGCATCCAACATATGTTTCTTTAAACTCAACTTTATCTCTTCAAGTTCTTTTATGTTATTGCTGCGATATGCTGTTGTATTGTCTGCAACATAATCAATATATGGATTTTCTTTTATATATTCCCTTTGAAGTATATCAGTAACTTGTTTCTTTATTGATTCAGGTTTAATATTATTTTTTATATTATGTTCAATTTGAATTTTTCTCCTTCTATTTGTTTCATCAATCGCTTCCTGTATTGAATCTGTTATTTTATCAGCATACATTATTACTTTTCCATTTAAATTCCTTGCCGCCCTTCCTGCAGTTTGAATGAGGGAACGTTTAGAACGCAAAAACCCTTCTTTATCTGCATCAAGAATTGCCACAAGTGATACCTCCGGCATATCCAAACCTTCTCTTAAGAGATTAATACCTATTAAGCAATCGAACTCTCCCTTTCTTAAGTCTCTTATAATTTCAACGCGTTCAATTGTATTAATCTCAGAATGTAAATATCTTGCCCTGATTCCAACTTCTTCAAAGTACTGAGCAAGATCCTCTGCCATTTTTTTTGTTAAAGTAGTTACAAGGACACGTTCATTCGCTTCTACTCTCTGTCTCACCTCTCCAATGAGATTGTCTGCCTGATTTTTAGCAGGTCTTATTTCAATCTCTGGATCAACTAATCCTGTTGGTCTTATGACCTGTTCTGCAATATTTTCGGATTTTTCTAATTCATATTCTGCCGGGGTTGCCGATACAAATACTCCGTGTTTTATCATATTTTCAAATTCTTCAAAGACAAGAGGTCTGTTATCGAGAGCTGACGGCAGTCGGAATCCATACTCTACTAAACTCTCTTTTCTTGCTCTGTCACCTGCATACATTCCTCTAATTTGAGGAATTGTGACATGGGACTCATCAACAAAAAGTATAAAATCGTTCTTAAAATAATCTATAAGGCAGGCAGGTCTCTCACCGGGTTTTCTTCTGTCAATTATTCTTGAGTAATTTTCAATGCCGCTGCAATAACCTGTTTCAATTAACATCTCCATATCATATTTTGTACGGCTCTCAAGTCTCTGCGCTTCAAGCAGCTTACCCTCTTTACGAAAAAATTTTAGTCTATCTTCAAGTTCGGCAACAATCATATCTACGGTTATTTTCATATCTTCCTTTTCTGCTATAAAGTGCTTTGCCGGAAATATAACACATATATCCGTTTCATTTATAATCTCGCCGCTTACTGGATTAAAAGCAGTTAATCGGTCTATCTCATCTCCAAATAATTCTATTCTATAAGCCATTTGTCTTAAATATGCAGGATATATATCTATGGTATCACCCTTTACTTTAAACATACCGCGTGTAAAAGCTATGTCATTTCTTTCGTAGTGTATTGAGATTAATCTTTTCAAAAGAAGATCTCTATCTGCATATTGGTTCTTTCGTAATACAATATGCGATTTTTCAAAATTTTCCGGTTTGCCAAGACCATATATACATGAAACAGAGGATACAACTACTACATCCCTTCTCTCTAATAATGAAGAGGTTGCTTTTAGCCTTAATCTGTCTATTTCATCATTAATAGATACATCCTTCTCTATATATATATCCGATGAAACTACATAGGCTTCAGGCTGATAATAATCGTAATAAGAAACAAAGTACTCAACAGCGTTGTTTGGGAGGAATTCTGTAAATTCTCTATAAAGTTGCGCTGCCAATGTTTTATTATGTGTTAGTACAAGCGCAGGTTTATTTACAGATTCAATAATTTTTGCCATTGAATATGTTTTTCCCGAACCTGTTACTCCCAGCAAAGTTTGAAAATGATTTCCTGAATTTATACCTTCAACTATACTTTCTACTACTTTTATCTGTTCGGTAGAGGATTTATATGGGGAGATAACTTTAAATTTTTCCATGACATTAATTCCAGATCTAAGATTTGTTTTTTGTAGCTTTAAATATTTTTAATTCGCTTATTATCATCCCTGAAAGTATTAGAAAGCATCCAAAAATCGCTCCGTCATTAAGCCTTTCGTTTAAAAGAAGGTAACCGAAGATACCTGCAAAAACCGGTTCACCTGAAAATATCAGTGCGGTATGAGTCGGACTTGTAAAGCGTTGAGCAATATTTTGTATAAGGTAGGCGCCGACTGTTGCAAAAATTGATGTTATTATTATAGCTTCCCATACTCCCGGACCTTTAGGTAAAGCAGGTGTTTCCAATATGCCGGCAGATAATAATGAAAAAAATGTTACAACTCCGATTTGCACTACTGTCAGCAGTATTGAATCGTTTTTTACTGTGTAGCGATCAACAGTAAGTATATGAAATGCAACTGCTACGGCGCAGAACAGAATCAATATATCTCCTTTGTTTATCTCAAAGTCATTATTATATGTTAAAAGATAAAGGCCTATAGATGCAAATATAACGCCTATTATACTCTCGGTCGACGGTTTGGATTTTATAAACAAAACAGAAAAAACAGGCACAAGAACTACGCTGAATCCTGTAATAAAACCTCCGTTTGAAGCCGTAGTATATTGTAATCCTACTGTTTGAAATGCGTATGCAAAGAAAAGGAATGTTCCAATAATAATCCCATGTATTATTGTTTCTTTATTCAGCTTTGCGAGTCTTTTATTAAAAATAACAATTAGTATGAGGAATGATATTGTGAATCTGTATGCAAGAAAGTTAAACGGCGATATATATACAAGAGCATCCTTAACTGCAACAAATGAATAGCCCCAGAAGATTACAACTATAAGCAATAGAATATCTGCGATTATCTGTTTTTTCATAAATTTTTTAATCTCTCAATAATCTCTTCAATGGACATTCCTGCAACTGATATTCTTTTATTTCTTCCATGAGTTCCTTTTATAATTGATATATTTGACTTTGCAGTTTTTAATTTTGAAGAGAGTAAGCCCATACACTCAATATTTGCCTTACCGTCAACAGGGGGAGAATTAAGGTAGATTTTAATATTAGCGTGTTGGTCTATTTTTATTTCACTCATTGAAGATTTTGGTATTACTATTATATCAAATATGGCTTTTTTATTCATTGTATAATTATTATAAAATTTATAAGTTTAATATGTTTATTTATTCTTCAATGAGTCTTTTGTGTCAAATAATCATTTTGATTTTGGTTAAAATTTTTGGCAGTATGAAACAAAATGTTTACATAGTGTTTATTAATAAAAAAAGGGATAAGCAAAATTATCCCTTTTTTAGGTAAGATATTAAAATAAAGCTTGTTTATTCTGCAAGAGCGCCTGTAAATATCGGATCACTTGCTTTAACTGTAGCGCCTTCGTTAAATTTAATAGCTTCAATTTTTCCAAAATATTTAGGGAACTCAGATCCTAAATAGAATTGTGATGAAAGAACTTTTCCTGTAAAGAATGCTGCTTCTGCATTATCAGCCAGAAGTTTCTCTCTATCTGCTCCTTTTGCATCTCCTACAAGTTCTTTCATCTTAGGAGTTGTAATTGTTAGAGTCCATACATGGCACCATGCAATAGCTAACATATACATAGCCTCTTGGAGTGGAGTTGCCTGCATAAACAGGTTAAGGAATTTACCTTCAGACATCTGTTTTTTCAGCATCTCAATAACATCATCAAGTTCCTTAATACCTCTTGTATAAAGATCAAGATATTTATCTTCAACAATCCCTTTAGCCTTAGCTGCTGCATCTTCCATTCTTGCTTTCATAACCTTGTAGTTATATTGTTCCTTGTTCATGAGAATTTTTCTCATTGTAAGGTCCATAGACTGGATACCGTTTGTTCCTTCCCATATTGCAAGAATTTTAGAATCGTTCATATATCTCACAATCGGATAATCCTTACAGAATCCGTATCCGCCGTAGCACTGCATAGCCATTGAAGTAATTTCAACACCCTTATCGGTACATCCTGCTTTACATATTGGTGTAAGAATTTCAAGGAATGCTTGAGCTTCTTTCCTTGCGTTTTCATCAGGGTCATGTTTAATAATGTCGTGCTGCATGAAAAGGAAGTAGTTGAGAACTCTTTCTCCTTCAAGATGAGATTTCATCCAAAGCAACATTCTTTTTACATCAGGATGTTTGCTGATAGTTACAAGCGGAGCATCTGGATTAAGCATTTGAGTTACGTCTGCGCCCTGGAATCTATTCTTTGTATATGTAACTGCATGCATATATGCTGCTGATGCGTTTCCTAATCCCTGCATAGCAACACCACTACGCGCATAGTTCATCATCATAAACATTATCTTCATACCTTGACGTTCTTCACCAAGCAGATAACCAATACAGTTTCCATTATCACCAAAAGAGAGCTGACATGTAGGCTGACCATGAATACCCATTTTGTGTTCTACGCCTGAACATGTAACATCATTAAATGCGCCCATAGAGCCGTCAGGATTTACAAGGAATTTAGGAACAATAAAAATAGATATACCTTTTGTTCCTTTTGGGTCGCCTTCAATTCTTGCAAGAACAGGGTGAACCATATTCTTATAGTAATCATTCTCGCCGGATGATATAAATATTTTCTGTCCTGTAATTTTATAGGTGCCATCAGGCTGTTTTACGGCTTTAGTCTTTAAATTTCCAACGTCAGAGCCCGCCTCAGGTTCTGTTAGACACATTGTGCCGCCCCATTCCCCTGTCATTATCTTATCACCATAAAGATGTTGCTGCTCAGGTGTTCCGAACTCAAAGAAGAGTTCCATAGCGCCGTGTGAAAGTCCGGGATACATGCCAAGCGGATAGTTTGCTGCGCAAATATACTCTGTACCTGCCGCTGTCATTAAAAGAGGCATTCCCATTCCGTTATGTTTCGGATTATCACTTAGACCCATAAAACCTGCCTGATAATATGCATCAAGCGCCGGTTTGAAAATTTCCGGAATTTTAACAGCCTTTGTTACCGGATCCCATTTTACTCCTACTTTATCTCCCTCTTCTGCTGTGGGATAAAGTACTTCAACTGCAATCTGTTCAGCTAAATCAATAGTTGCATCATAAGTGTCATGATCAAAATCTGCAAAGCTTGAATATTTTGCCATTTTATCAATTTCGAGTAACTCAAATACAACAAATTTTACATCCCTAGTATCAACTAATGGATTAAGCATAAAAACCTCCTTCTTACAATAAATGATTTATATCTTTATACAGAGTAAAAAAATCTCTGGAATAAATTTTTTTGAATTTTTTATTAAAGATAGTATAATTTTTTTATTTTCTCTGTATAGGATTAGGAAAATATAATATTAACCTTTTATAAACTATAAATTCTCAAAATTAATAAGCAAATATTATATTATTTAAGAATTTATATAAATTGACTTTTAAAATGTCAATAAATTTTGTTTTTTTAAATAATCTACTTTTAAAAAATTAGCAAAACATATTTTCCATAATAGCATAAAATTATATATGCTTTTTTATTTAGTGAGAGTAAATATTATATATATATAAAATACAACTCATTAATTAAAAATTTTATAGTTTATTAAAGTTTTATGCAAATATTAAGCTTGACATTTATAAATTATGTCACTTTGACTTTTTATTTTCCTCTTCCTCTCTTCTCAATTCTTTCTTTAATATCTTACCTACATTACTTTCCGGAAGAGAGGTTCTTATTTCAATAGTTGACGGCAATTTGTATTTTGCTAATTTTTCTTTGCAATACTTCATAATCTCATTACTGTCTAAAGTTGTCCCTTCATTTGGAACTACAAATATCTTTATTGCCTCGCCTTTTTTAGTATCGGGAATACCTATTGCGGCAGCTTTCTGGATTTTAGGGTGTTCATATAATATCTCTTCAATTTCACGTGGATATACATTATATCCGCCTGTAATTATAAGGTCTTTTAATCTGTCCACAATGTAGAAGAAGCCGTCTTTATCCATGTATGCAATATCTCCAGAATAGAGCCATCCGTTTCGTATTGTTTTTTTTGTCTCATCGGGTTTATTTAGATATCCCTTTGTAACCTGCGGTCCCTTAAATATCATCTCTCCCTCTTTGCCTGCAGGCATGGGTTTTTTTCCTGTTTTAATATCTACAATTTTTACTTCAGTATCAGGATATGGGATTCCAATACTCCCTGCCTTATTAAGTCCTCCGCTGGGGTTTAAATGAGTCTGAGGTGATGTTTCTGTCATGCCAAAACCTTCATTTATATCAACGCCTGTAAGCTCTTTAAATTGTTTTAATACCTCAACAGGGAGAGATGATCCGCCTGATGTTAAAAGCTTATAACATCTCATATCCGTTTTTTTAAGATCGGGATGTTGAAGCATGCCAACATACATTGTAGGCACTAACGGAGAGAAAGTAGGTTTATACTTTCTTGTTGCTTCAAGAAGTTCTTTTGGCTGAGGCTTAGGGATCATTACAGATGTCCAACCCATAAAAATTGGGAGATTCATTGCTGCGCTCATACCTAATACATGAAAAATAGGCGGCGCAGACAGGGCTACCATATCATTATCATGTTGAAAAGCGGGAAACCATTCCTTATACATCTGTACTAAGCAGGATAGATTTTTGTGAGTGAGTATAGCTCCTTTAGAAGCGCCTGTTGTGCCTCCCGTATATTGATATGCTGCTGTGTCTTCAAAGCCGATTTTAACTTTTGGAGGGATGCCGTCTTCACTTATAGCCTCAAACCATGAATAAACATTTTCTGTTGACGGAACATCGGCAATCATCTTTTTCTTTTTACCAACTAACTTAATCAACACTTTTTTTACCGGAGGCAGATAGTCTCCGATTGATACATATATGATTTCTTTTATCTTTGTATCTTTTCGGAGATTTATCATCCTCTTTGCAAGAAGATCAAGGCAGATGAGGAACTTTGAGTTTGAGTCATTAAATTGATATGCAAGTTCCCTATCTGTATAAAGAGGATTGTTTAATTGAACAATACCTCCAATCTTTATAATTGCATAATATGCTGCAACGGTTTGTATCATATTCGGAAGAAGAATAGAGACCACATCGCCTTTTTTTATACCCTTTTTATGTAAGAAACAGGCTAATCTGTTTACGGTATCATTTAGTTCATTATAAGTCATTCTAAATCCTTGAAATATCAGAGCATCTCGATCGCCAAATTTAGACACGGTTCTCTCTAAAATCTCATGGAGACATATCTTTTCATAATTGATTTTTCCTCTTACCCCTTCTGAATAAAATTTCAGCCAGGGTTTTTTTGAATAAACGTCTTTTGCTTCCATAAATTTCCTCATTAATTTGCAGTATTAGGCTATGTTAGAAGAACTATTTATATAAAGTCAAATTATATTTTTACTGCTTTTTGTAGTTTGCACAAAAAACCACAGGAAAAAGACGACCGTCTCAGTCGTCGACGGAGGCTTTGGCTGGGTAAAAAATTTTTAGGATTTCTTCAATTTATTCAAATCGTTAAGTTGTGATTTGTCGAACAGCATATATCCGGCGGCGGTATATCCGGCAGGTTTAAGTTTATTTTCATTTACCCAATAACGAATTGTTGAAACCGGAAGATTTGCCAAATTCGCAAACTTTGCAATCGTCAGCATTTTTCTCGGGTCAACACTATCCTTATCCAGCAAATCGATTGCCATTGAAAGCGATCTGGATAATGCTCCCAGCATAAATTTTTCATACAGGTTGCCGTCTCCTGTAGTCTGATATTTTTCCAGCGCCGCCAGATAACGCCGTCTATCAATTTTGCGGATAATTATCGGCGCATATCCGCTTTTCATAAGTATTATATTCATAAGCAGACGGCTTGTTCTGCCATTGCCGTCAATAAACGGGTGAATGGATACCAGACGAAAATGCGCTTCTATGGATTTATGCACTGCGTCCGATTCATTAGTTTTCAGCCATGTATTAAATTCTGACATCAATTCAGGGACTTTCATATAATTTGGGAAAATAACATTCGGACCGGCAATCCGCACACGGACATTACGATAATACCCTGCATTTTCATCATCTATGCCTGTTAAAATTCGTTTGTGCAGGGCAAGCACAAGGTTTTCATCAACAGACGCACCGTTAGCAATCGCGTCCAGTATAAATTCATAGGCCGCCGCATGATTTTTTGCTTCTATATAATCTTTGATTGGTTTTGAGCCGCCGGTTATATCCTCGGCAATGGCAAGTTCTGTCTCTTTACGCGTCAAAGTATTACCTTCGATAGCATTGGAAGTATAAGCAAGTTCGGTTTTTAGCCAATTATTCAATGACTGCCTATTGCTTTTGCTGATGAGCAGTTTATCCAGTTTGGTTTTTTTAACGGCGATAGTTTCAAGTAATTTGTTCATAATTCGCACCTTACTTCATAGTTTATATTTTTTATAACTATAAAGTATAAAGTCGAAAAGGTCAACTATTTTAATCCGCTCGAACTGAAAATGTAAAACGCCGGATGGGAGGGTCCGGCGTTTTGAATGATGCTGCGATGTTAGCTCAAGTTTGATTATTTTAATAGCTGTAACACAGTCTGCGACTTGGCATTTGCCTGAGCGAGCATAGAAGTAGCAGCTTGTGTAAGTATTTGATATCTTGTAAATGAAGTCATCTGCTCTGCCATATCGGTATCTCTGATTCGGCTTTCAGATGCCTGAACATTTTCATAAGCATTAAAAAGACCCTTAGAAGCATGTTCAAGTCTGTTATAATATGCTCCAAGGTCAGCTCTTTGTTTTGATACAATTCGGAGAGCTTCATCTGTAAGACCAATTACAGAGTTAGCTTTTCCTGCTGTTGATATTGAAATAAATGTAAGTACAGTAGGATTCCTTAATCCAAGCGCTGCTGATGACATTGTTTCAATGAAAATTCTCCTTCTTTGGTGCATATTTGGTCCCATGTGAAACCACATAGATGCCGTAGGATGAAGTCGCGCAAAAGAACCTGTTAAGAGTTTCATTTTGTTAAATTCAGCCATAGATGTTATTCTATCAATCTCATCAACAAGTTCTGAAACTTCAATCTGTATCAGTTGTCTATCTTCATCAGAATAGGTACCGTTTGCAGACTGTACTGCAAGAACCCTTATTCTCTGAATTATGTCCTGAAGCTCAGTTAAATATCCCTCTGTAGTTTGAATTAGAGACATACCATCTTCAGTATTTCTTTCAGCCTGCCTTAGACCCTGAATTTGAGCCCTCATTTTTTCAGATACGGCAAGTCCTGAAGCATCATCACCGGCTTTATTGATACGCATACCTGAGGAGAGTTTCTCAATGTCTTTTGTTAAACTCCAATCATGGAATTTTAAAGTTCTATGAGAAAATATTGCGGCAATGTTGTGATTTATTATCATTATATTCCTCCTTGAATATAAATGCAGTCATCCTTGACAGCATTAAAAATTTTCATTACTATGATTAAAATCGACAGTACAAAAATTTTGCAATATAGTAATAATAGGTATTTATAGATGATTAAAGGCATTTATTGCAAAATAATATTGAATATCTTGCTGATTATATTAAATATCTATTTTTGATTTTTTTTTAAAAAATATTTGTATTAACGGATAAATATTTGTATTAACTGATAATAAAAGAATTAACGGTTAATTTTAATTATTACTAAGGTCATGTTAAATGGGTAAATATAAAGGAAAAACATTTGCGGATAGAATAAAAAACAGCAGTATTTCTTTAAAATCAGATAGATTTTATATAAAAAAGAATATTAATATTAAAAAAGCTGAAAATATTTTATCAGGAATAATTATTGCTGTAGAAAGTATTATTAAAAGCGCCTTTTCATTTATAAGGAATAATAAAAAAATAACAATCGGTATTATGGCAGGTCTTGTTATAGTCTTTATAATTATACTTATTATAGATTTTAACAGGGTGCAAAGTCTTGCAAGTTATCAACCTGATATTACAACAAGGATTTATGATAAGAATAATGTTATAATTTCAGAATTTTTTATTGAAAAGAGAGAGGTTGTACCATTTGAAGAAATACCAAAAAATCTGATTAATGCCTTTATTGCAAGTGAAGATAATGAGTTTTATGATCACTGGGGAATAAATCCTAAAGGGATTGTAAGGGCATTTTTTGTAAATATATTTGCCGGAGGCGTAAAACAGGGCGGCAGTACAATTACTCAGCAATTAGCAAAGATACTGCTTACGTCCAGAGAGAGGAGTTTATACAGGAAAGCTAAAGAGGCTTTTATTGCATTGATGATAGAGGTTAAATATTCAAAAAATGAGATACTCAACCTTTATTTGAATCAGATATTTTTGGGTCATGGAGCTTATGGAGTTGAATCAGCTTCAAAAATCTATTTTCAGAAAAATGTTAAAGATCTTAATTTAGCGCAATGTGCGCTCCTTGCAACACTTCCATCAGCGCCGAATCTATTGTCGCCTATAAGGCATCCGAAGACTTCAATTGCAAGACATAAAATTATTTTAGGGAAAATGGTTGAAATGGGTTTTATTACCGTGAATGAAGCTGAAAAGGCATTCCTTGATTTTTGGCCAGAATACCTTGATTATATCGGTGATATATCTCCTACACTTACTACATGGAGTACAAGGATTGACAGAGCTCCATGGTTTACCGAATATATCAGGAGAGAATTGGTAAAAAAATATGGGGAGGAAATGGTCTTTTCAGGAGGTCTGTCTGTTTACACAACGCTTGATGTTAATAAACAGATGGCAGGTCAAAGAATATTAAAGGCAGGTTTGGACAGACAGAGCGTAATTTCAACCGGACTTTCGTTTAGAAATGATGATTATATTGCCGAGAGTTTTTCCGATGAAATTTCTCTTCTGTCTTATGTCGTGGACATAAATTCATTCCGCAGGAAAGGATCTGTAGAGAATACTAAAATCAATAATCATCTTCGCGCTGAGATTGTAGAAGAACTTGAAGGGATAAATTTTTTAGCAGGGTTAAGTACAATATCCGATTTCTTAGATAAGTATAAACGTACATATACAGATGATAAGGAGCTTCAACAGGTTGAAGGATGTATAATATCTATCAACAACTATAACGGATATATTGAAGCAATGATCGGCGGGGGTGAATTTTCAAGCATTAATCAACTGAATAGAGCTATGCAGTCAAGGAGACAACCGGGTTCGTCTATTAAGCCGCTGTTATATGCGGCAGCCATTGAATCTGGAATGTTTACACCGGCGACAACAGTTCTTGATTCGCCTATTCTCTATCTTGAGTCCGATGGAGGAGAATGGCTGCCGGAAAATTATGAAAGGGATTATAACGGTTTTGTAAGATTGCGAAGAGCATTAGAGAAATCCATCAATGTTGTATCAATAAGGATTGCAGAAACAATAGGTATGGATATGGTGATTAATTATTATGCTAAACTCCTTCGACTGAGCGATTCGGAAAAAGGAGATAGAATCCCGCGAAATCTCTCCATTGCGCTTGGTTCTATTGATGTTAGTCCTTTTGAGATGACAAGAGCTTATGCAATAATTGCAAACGGAGGAAGAGATGTTATACCTTTTGCAATAAGATATATAAAAGACCGCGACAATAATATAATAGAAAATAGAGAAGCTGAAATAAATAAAATAATTGAAGAAAGAACAAAAAACGGTACAATACAGATTATAAGACCGGATACTGCTCAAGTGATGATAAGTATGATGAGAAGCGTAGTTTCATCAGGCACTGCAAGAGCAGCATCATTTGGAAGAGCTGTTGCAGGCAAAACAGGCACAACTAATAATTGGAAAGATGCCTGGTTTATCGGATTTACTCCAAATATCACAACGGGTCTTTGGATAGGATATGATAAATTGGGTTTATCTTTAGGCGCCGGACAGGCAGCAGCAGGTATTGCCGCGCCTATTTGGGGTAATTATATGAGAGAGGCATTAAAAAACGAGCCGACAACAGATTTCCCGGTTTTTGCAAAACTTGCTCAGATGACTGTGTGTGAAAATTCAGGAATGCTTCCATCTACTTATTGTAAGAATACAATTACAGAGGTGTTTATACCGCAATTTGTACCTGATCAAGTATGCGATATTTGTTCTAAGCAGAACGCAGATTTTAATATGTCAATAAAGCCTCCCGAAGAAAACATTATGGAAAATCAAAAGCAGAAAATATTAAAGAATTTAAAAGATAATAATAATCAATCTATAATAGATAATATAGGGAATGAACTTTTGCAATAAATCAAGAGGAAAGCAGATGCAAGATTTTATGATTAATAAAAGTGATTCGTTGCTGCTAATAATAGACATACAAGAGAGATTATTTCAGGCTATGGAGAGCGATTATCAAAGGATGTTAAAGAAAAATTGCGCAATATTATTTAAAACTGCAAATGAATTCGGAATTCCCATGATAGTTACCGAGCAGTATAGAAAAGGTCTTGGTGAAACAATACCTGAGTTAAAAGATATTATACCTGGCGCTAAGGTTTTTGAGAAGATATTTTTTGATGCAATGAAAGAGGAAGAGATAAAAAAAGAAATATTAGGGAGTACTAAAAAGACCGTTATTGTTGTTGGTATTGAAGCTCATATTTGCGTATTTCAGACAGCATTGAGTCTCGTTGCTTCAGCCCGTAATGTCGTTATTGTTTCGGACGGAGTAGCCTCAAGAAAAAAGGATGATAAAGACAGCGCTATTGCCATGTTAAGAGAGGCTGGCGCTTTAATTTATCCTACGGAAACAATTGCATTTATGCTGCTTGAACAAGCTGGGACAGCGGAATTTAAAAAGTTATCTCCGCTGTTTAAGTAGAGGCGATTAGCAATCGCTTGTTTACCTCGTTATTTTGTATTGCTCATTTTGCATGTGATTGGGAGAAAGTAAATGAAACCACAGTCGGCAAAACGATATTTGTTAGTTATTTTTATTTTATTGGCGAGTCATGCAGGATTTTCAAAAGGTTTGGTAGATGTTCCCCTAATCACTCTCTGGCCTGACAATATGCTCAAGAGTGACTCGTCCTAAAAAAAGTTTACATATTAATGTATCATTGCGTAATTTTTGCCCGTAGGGCATTCATATCAATAGATAATAGCATAATAATAAACAAATAGTCCGTAGGACTTTAACACATTAAATAACAAAATATTTGGTGTATTCAGTTAAAGTCCTACGGACTATTTGTGAAAGGATAACGATTTTTCTATTGATATGAATGTCCTACGGACAATATAGAAATAATAATGTTTTGTTAATCTATATCAGGATTTAACTATTAATATGTAAACCTATTTCAGAACGAGACTCCCAACGATTTGTATCCATTCTATTACATCTTTAATTTTCATAAATTACTTTTCCTTTTTGAAATATTGTTTCTTCGAGAATATTTTCTATTTTTCTTTTATTAAAAACACTTTCAGTGCTTAATAACAAATCTATAAAAAATATTTTTTTATAACTTAAATCTACTATAATTTTTGTATATAATTCAGAGAAATTAGTTATATTGTCCGGTGTTACAATATAAACATCTATATCACTTTTTTCTGTTGGATTTCCATAGGCGTAAGAGCCAAACAGATATATATACTTTGCAGGTACAAACTTCAGGACGGAGTCTTTTATATTATTGAGTCTTTCTTCAAAATTATCCATATTTTAATTACATTAAGTTTTTATTATTTGTCAAGTATGTATTTTACACCATTTTTCAATGTCCTGAAAGGACAGCATCAATTTTTTAATGTCCCGTAGGGACAAAATCAATAGGATAGGGCTTTGCCCTGCGCTGCTGATTATAAGGCTTGCAGCCTTTACTAGGGGCAATAAATTATTTTTTTTATCCACTTTTTCACACCCACTCTCAAAAATATCTTGACTGAAATAAGATATGAAAATAAAACTTCTTATATGAAGATACCACTTGACATAACAATACCGCAAGCAAGCAGCAAGCAGCAAGCAGCAAGCAGCAAGCAGCAAGCAGCAAGCAGCAAGCAGCAAGCAGCAAGCAGCAAGTAATTTTTTAATTACTGAATTAAAATCAAGCAAAAATTTAATTAATGAAATAAAACCGCAGAATATGGGGCAAAAAATTTGTCCTTACTCTGCGGTTTTTTTGTTTGGGGAGGCTGCTCAATTGATTAAAATAGAAATAAAAAAATATGGAAGAGCTTTTACATTAAATTAAAGGAATGAGACAATAAAATGAAAAAAATAATACTTTTATGCGTATTGTTCGGTTTGTTGCCAAGCTACGCGAGTTCAAGCAAAACACTTACTTACCCTGATGGTTCAAAATATGCAGGTCAAGTTGAAGACGGTAAAGCGAACGGCGAGGGAACTATGACTTATGATTTGATGGGGAAATATGTAGGTGAATGGAAAGATGATAAAATGCACGGACAAGGAACTCTGTATGATTCATACGGCAGAATATTACAAAAGGGAACTTTTCGGGATGGCGAGTATATCGGTAAATAGATGCGATCATTAATGATTAGCTGTAAAAATTTTAAATTATTATATAATTATAAGAGAATTAATTAAAACAAGGATAAAAAAAATGAGTAAATTACATGTAGATCAGAAATCAATTGAAAGTCTTTTATCCGATAAGTCCAATCAATATTTGATTCCGGAATACCAACGCCCATACGAGTGGGACGAAGAAAGGTGCAGAACGTTGTGGGATGATATTTTAGAGTTTGCTATGCCGGAAAATGATGCGAATGACTTCAAAGAGGAGTATTTTCTTGGCTCAATTGTAACGTTCAAAAACAACGAAGTCAAAAACAACGAAGTCAAAAACAACGAAGAATTTTTAGAAGTCAAAAACAACGAAGAATTTTTAGAAGTTATTGACGGACAACAAAGAATAACAACGCTTCTTTTGTTGCTAAGAGCTATTTATAAGAAACTTGAACCATCTAAAGATGATAAAAGTATAGGAGTAAAAAGACAAATCGGACAATGTATTTGGCATACCGACAAATTTACCAAAGAACCAAACAAAGACAAAATTAAAATTGATACAAAGGTTGCGACAGATAAAGACCGTGAAGCATTAATAAGTATATTAAAAACAGGAACAACGACAAATGGAAAAGATATTTATTCTCAAAATTATCGACATTTTACAGAATGGATTGATGAATATGTAAAAGATTATCCGATTCCATTTTACAATTTATGCATACGAATATTAAACAACTGTATTTTATTGCCGATAGAATGTGAATCTCAAGATGTTGCTTTGAGGATATTCACAACACTAAACGATAGAGGCATGCCTTTGTCCGATTCTGATATTTTTAAAGCGCAATTGTATAAATATTATAGCAATGATAACAAACAAGACAGCTTTATTCAAAAATGGCAGAAATTCTCAGAAATATGTGATGACATTCCAAAAAATAATAAATCTAATCAGAATACAACTGATGAAATCTTTACCCAGTATATGTATTGGCTTCGCGCAAAAGATAATATTAAAGATACAACAGTACCCGGACTTAGAAAGTATTTTGAACAAAACAAGTATGAGAAATTAAAGAATGACGAAGTGATGAAAGATGTTATATCTCTCTCAAATTTTTGGAAAGTACTATCAGATAAGGATGCCAATAACGATTTTGAGGTTTCTGAGGAAGCTCTGAAATATGTACACGCCTTAGAACATATGCCAAATGCGTTTTGGAAATATAATTTTACCGTATATTTTTTTGCAAACAAAAGCAAGGAAGATAAACTTGAAGAAAAGGGATTTGAGGAATTTACAAAGAAAACTCTTGCATATTGTTTTGTTTCATATATTACCCGACCGGGAGTATCATACATAAAAAACGCTTCAATACCTGCATTTGTTGATATTGCAAATAAAAGACAGTTTAAATATCCTATTTTTGCTAAAGAAGATTTTAAGCGGGAATTTCATAACATTTACGCTCATTCAAAATTTATGATTAAACCGGTATTATTATGGGAGGCATATCAAATTCCGGAACAAACTTTAATTGATAGAAATGGAAACAACAGAAAAATAAAAATAGAGATAGAACATATTTTGCCTAAAAATTGGAAATCAGCAAATTATAAAAACTGGAACCGCAAAGAGGCTGACGAATATTTAGAAAAACTTGGGAATAAAATAATTCTGGATAAAAAAACTAATATTCAGGCAGGTGATGGTTTTTTCAAAACAAAAAAAGACAGATGGTATAAAAAATCACCAATAAAAATTGTTAATAAATTGGCAAAAGAGTATCCGCACGATGATTGGATTAAGGCAGATATTGAAAAACGAGAAGATAAATTATTAAATGATTTTCTAAATTTTGCAATACAATATGGAATTGTTAAAAACTAAATTCTCTATTTTCCGCTTTGTACATAAAAATTGACTCACTATCTATAAAAAATTAATTTTAAGAGAAATTTATGAACGTAAAAAGCAAAGCAACGAAAAGATTCAACAAAATCGGATTAATAAGTTTGATGCTGATTATCAACAAGCGCGAAAGTATTGGAACAAACTAAAACAAAGGCTGAAAGAAGAAGGAAATGAAACGGTGACAAATTGTCACCAATTGAAAATGCAATCTGTTGACGGAAAATTCTACAATCGTACGACCGATTGTAGTCAACGGGTTGTCGAGGCGGCAGCCTGTACGCCGGCAGGGTTGGTAATACGTTGAAAACCATACTTTTTAGCGGCATTTTCGCCTATTCTGCGTACTCTATCTGTATATTGTTCCGGTGTTAAGTCCTTGGTTTCTTCATAAATTTTTAATCTGATTTGATTTATTTCCTGCTCAATAGTTTTATATGTTTTCATTATCGACTACCTCCATCGGCGAATATATTTCGATAATCTGATAACCGTTTAATGAGTTATCTATTTTTTGATTCTTCCTATAAAAAGTCAACTAATTTCCATATATTGTAACTTGTCTCGTCGTTTACTCCTTTCTTTATTTTTCCGTAAACCTATTAAGGATGCGACAAATGTATAAGTCCTACGGACTATGCGTGAGAGGGATAACTATTTTTCTATTGATATGAATGCCCTACAGGCAAAGTTGAAAAGGGACGTAATTCAACCTGATAACAAATAGGACTTCCCCCAAATTTATTTTTCTGACATTCCAATTCTTAAAAAAATCTGCGAAAATCCTTATAAATCTGCGTCATCTGCGTGCCCCTTGTTTATGAGGCTAAAAAAATTCAAAAAAATAAAAAAAATTTTTCATCACTAACCATTTTCAATCGTTTATATTATATATAGGTGAAGAGACAAGGCATGCCTTGTCTGTACATGGTAGGATTTTGCAAGCCTCGGATTTTATATTGACAAGAAATATTAATATATTATGGAGCTATTATGAGTGAATCAAAAGAAAAAATCAAACTTTTTGGAGAAAAACAAGTCCGCGCCGTATGGGATGAAGAAGCGGAAAAATGGTGGTTTTCGATTGTGGATGTTGTTTCGGTATTGACCGATAGCGCAGATGCTCAAGCATATTGGAGGAAATTGAAACAACGATTGAAAGAAGAAGGAAATGAAACCGTGACAAATTGTCACGGTTTGAAAATGCTTTCACCGGATGGTAAAATGCGGCTCACCGATGTTGCAGACACAGAACAGATTCTGCGCCTTATTCAATCCATACCAAGCAAAAGGGCAGAGCCGTTTAAATTATGGCTTGCCAAAGTAGGTAATGAGCGTATTGACGAAACGGTTGATCCGGAACAATCAATCGACCGTGCTATACAAAATTACCGGCGTTTGGGTTACAGCGAAAGTTGGATAAATCAACGTATTAAATTAATCGAAGTCCGCAAAGCTCTAACAGACGAATGGGATAAAAGCGGCGTTAAGCAAGGTACGGAGTATTCTGCACTCACCGATTTGATGAGCAAGACATGGAGCGGCATGACCACCCGTGAGTATAAAAAATATAAGGGGCTGAAAAAAGAAAATCTACGCGATAATATGACCAACACGGAACTTGTGCTGAATATGCTCGCTGAAGTTGCAGCTACGGATATTTCGATAGTAAGGCAGCCGAGTGGATTTGATGAAAGCGCTGAAGTTGCCCAAGAAGGCGCGAAAGCTGCAAAAGTCGCACGCAAACAGATTGAGAAAAGCACAGGCAGACCTGCTGTTAGCAAACTTAGCGCTAATAATTCAGGGAAGAGGCTGTTGGAAGAAAACTGAGAATTAACGGGAACTAACAAAAAAGATTAAGAACTCAATGGGCTGTCGAGGGCTTGTAGCCCATACGGTAGCGCCGAAGAATTATCCCCCCATCTTATCCCACAGAATCACTCTGCCGTCAAATACCGGTCCGTCAACACAAGCCCTTTTATAGCCTTCTACAGTATCAACAGTACAGCCAACGCATAGTCCCACTCCGCACCCGAAATAATTTTCAACTGAAACTTCAACAGGCGTATTTGTATTTGCAAGTTGCACAATTTTTTCCATCATAGGCTCTGGTCCGCAGCAATAAATTCTATCATAATCTTTTGATGATATTTTATCTCTTAAAACATCTACAGCCATCCCTTTTATACCTTCGGAACCGTCATCTGTAGTGATAAAAAATTCATCGGCAAGAGTTTTAAATTTGTTTTTTTCAAAGATAAAGTCTTTATTCTTAACAGAATAAATGTATGTAACTTTAGTTCCTTCATCATTCAATTTTTTCATCAAATAATATAAAGGCGCATTTCCTACTCCGCCTCCAATGAGGATAACCTTTTTATTTTTTTCTATTGTAAAACCTTTTCCTAATGGACCAATGACATCCATATCTCCGGGTTTCATGCGGCTAATAAGCTCAGTTCCTTTTCCTATTACTCTCACAACTATACTAATACTATTTCCCTCTGCATCAAATATTGAAATAGGTCTTCTAAGAAGGGGGTCGGTATTAGCTGATGTTTTTATATTTATAAATTGTCCCGGGTTAAAATTCGATTCTTTCGTCTCTATTTTCAGGAGATAGTGATCTTTTGATAAAAGTTCAGGTTGATTAAGTAAAAGCGGCATTAATTCCTCTCCAATGTTTAAGATTTGATGATTCGTTATTGTATATGTTAAATAATTAGTTATATGTATTTTATGTCATTGCGAGCGCATCTGGAATGTTCAGTATAGACTGTGTAATCTGCGCGTGGCAATCCAGAGGTTTAATTAACTATAGTATTATCATCCGATTTTTAGATTTAATCCTATAACTACATACAGCAATGACATACAAAGTACTGTAAGTAAAATTATTCCACTGGATCGTCACGCCGAGTTTACTTTGTTCTTGCTGACGAACTTTAACACGGCTCACGATGACGTATTATGTAACTAATCGCGCTGAGCCCGACATAGTCACGCCGAGTCTGACATGTTATTTGACATGTACAACCATAATCAATTATTAAATTAGATTTATTACTCCAAGTTTTTTATATTCAGGTCCGGTCTTTTTTAATATAGATTCAAAAAGAATTAGTTCGTTAAATACTGATGAAAAAGATTTTAATTCAATATTGGAATTTAGATAATTTTTTAATTCTAAAGGTACCTTTTCATTATTTTTAATTCTTGCAAGCGTTAAATGTGGAATAAATTTTCTTTTTTCAACAGGAAATTTAAACAATAATGACAGTTCATTAATGGAGTTAATTATATTTATAAGAGGTTCTTCCGAGCATTTTAATCCTGCCCAAATAACAGATGGATTGCCTTTCGTTGAAAAAGCGCTGATTTTGTCTATATTATAATTTACCATATTCAGTTGAGTTAGAGACAGAAATGATTCTGTTAATGATTCAACAATATTAGATTCAACCTGACCAAAAAATTTTACTGTTATGTGATAATTTATAGGAGAAACAATCTTTAAAATGGATCTATACTTTGTGAGATTATCAACAACTGAACTTAATGATTGAATTATTACATCATCATTTACAGGAAGAGCTATAAAAATACGACGAAAAGGATTATCCAATTATAGAAACTCCATGTAGCGATTAACTTCTTCAATATCATTATTATCAAAGCGGTCAATGTCAAAATCAATAACTTTTTTTAAATCCGAATATTTTATAGACACTCTTATCTTGGATAATTTGCCGGAAGGTATATTTGAAAAAAGTCTAAAAAAAGATACTTTGTCTCCCGGCGCTATAAAGTACAGTTTGTATAGAGTAGTTTCATCTTCAAAATCTATATCTTTAACTAAAATGTGTTCAGATAATATTCTTCTACTCTTTAAGAGAGATGAAATGTTTATTGTATATCTATCTTCAAGATAATTTTTATCTTGTATAAAACTATAATCTTCGGATTGAGCTATATTATCCTTATTTATAATTTCAATCTTATCAATTACTATTGGTTTATTCCATGTATTTTCTATTATGAAATGAAAACACGGATCAGAGGGAGATTCAATACCGCCTCCTTTAAATGTATTATATTTATTAATATATTTCCATGTATTAGTATCAATATGCTCAATGTATATATCACAATAGATAGTTCTAATAAGCCCAACCTTTCCGTTTATAATCTCAGTATCAGCCTTTTCCACTGCTCTGTAAAAAGATATTTTATCAGTACTTGAACAACTGAAAAAAATGATAATCATTAAATAGATAAAAGGTTTTTTCTTATCTTTCATTTTTATATCTTTAATATCTATGGATTTACTGCTGAATTTTTCTAAAGCCATTGCCAAAAAAACGGGAGACTTTTCATCTCCCGAATTTGTTTTGTGACATTTATTCATAGGCATAATTATCTAATAAAGTGTTCTCATATTTACCAGAGTCTTTTGTCCTTTTTTTATTTCAACGGTTTTTTCTATGCGCTCAACAGCTCCGTTGTTCCCTATAAGTACAAAATTTACCGTTTGCGTTCCGGGCTTTAACATCATTCTGCCTAATTGAAAATTAGCAGGGAGTGTATGCCAACAGCGCAGATCAGGTTTCATCTGCGAAAATAGAGCTACTGCAGTTCCACCGCCGGCAACAGTACCAATAAGGCTTGCAAAACCCTTTGTCGCTTGAAATTGTTTTGCTACAGCTTCGGCAGCTAAACCTGCTGCTAATGATGCTATAGCCTTCGTAGCAATTGAAGCTGCCAGTTTTAAATATAGTTTACTGTAACTATCTTCAAGATTTTGGATTGCCGTTTTTTCTACATTTTCAAGTATTATTGTATTAATGGCTTTTCCTCCGGATTCGATTCGCATCTTGTTTACTTTGTTAGATCTTTTTTCAAATTTAGGAATGGGATTTTCTGCTTGATTTAAAGTGACTAATACTGTAGAAATTGTAATACCTTGCGCTAAAGAGGCTGAATTTATTGTAGCCCTTAAGGCGTTGGCCATTGTTTTGTCTTCTAAAATCGGACCTCTTGATTTTTTTATTGCGCTCCTTCCTGCTTGAAAAATTGTAATTAGTTCACCGGTATCAGAATCTTCATTGTAACTCCTTCCAAAGGTTCTTTTCCATTCATTATAATCATCATCATATCCTAATCTTTTTGATACTCTAAGCAGGTCATCCTTAACTATATCTAATTTTGAATCAAGGGCATATACCT
Organism: Spirochaetota bacterium; assembly: GCA_009787025.1. GTDB lineage: Bacteria > Spirochaetota > UBA4802 > UBA4802 > UBA5550 > WRGT01. The sequence continues at coordinate 39,511 of WRGT01000072.1, read as the reverse complement.
GCTTATATTCAACATATGCAAACTCAATATCTTTTAAATCATTATCTTTTTCTCCAACCATCTCAAATGCTATAGCTGTCAGGTATTTTGCCATAATATTTTGCTTATATAATGCTTTTCCATCTTCGCTTTTAATTTTTGATAGTTCATTGTTAACAGATAAGAATTCAACCCTTGCATCATCGTATTTACCAAGCATTAAGAAATTGATACCCAGATACATATGGACAAGAACCTTTTCAAAATCTTCTCCTCTATAATTTGTGTTTGTGTCATTAGTAAGAAATGAAGCAACTTGTTGGGTTATGCTGATAGGAATTATTTTTGCAAGTTTACCTGCTTTTAACAAAACCTTATTACTTGTCTCATAATCTCCGCCGCTATGAAGCATAAGCCCGCACTCCATCATGAAGAGAAATTCATCCTTGCCAGCTTTATTTACATTTGGGAGAAGAAGTCTTGCAGCTTCTAAATACTGTCCGTTATAAAATAACTCTTCAGAGGCCATCATCTCTTTATCATAGCTTTTAGTTTTACAAGAAATGAATACAAGGACAATCAGAATGGCTAATGATGCATTCCTTATTTTCTTCATTGATTTTCTCCAATAAAATTTTAATATATTAGAAACTTACCTTATTACTTTTAGTAGATTTCAGGAACTCTTGCTGCTCCTGCCACTCTACAACATTTGTTCTAAGACTGTTTAATCTAAGCGTAACTTGAAGATACTGCACCGTTCTACCGTTTACATATCTTACATTTTCTCTAATATCACCTGTTAGATAAAGGTTGGGAGATTTTAATTCTCCAATCGGTATTGCATCATCAGGATTTACTAATCCTGTCATGCCTTTTTCCATCTCTTTTAATGCATCAGCTTCAAGAGAATCATCTATGAATTTTATACGCTTTTGAATTAATTTTGTCTGAATCTCGTTAGATATTAGCGCCGTATCAATATGTTCGGATGTTTTATTTTGAAATCTTTTTACCTGAATAAATGCAGGTTTTTTATATTCATCCTTTAAAAAAGAATAAAGCGAAGTTACCATTTTATCTACGGTTACTTTAATCTCTTTTGGTCCCCATTCCATAGACCCTGTTGCTTTGCTTGGGTCTTTATAGGTTGTGCTGCCGCCGCAGCCGATTAAAAGCGTTAAAAATGCAATTGATACCATTTTTTTCATATGAGCATTGCCTCCATAATTTTAAAATCATTTTTCATAAGTTAACATACAGACTTAAAGATGTCAATTACTATATTAATATCACTATAATAAAATATATCCTATAGGTAATTAAGAAATAATTTGATTTAAATGTCAAATAATTAATAATAAGATTAATTTAAATATATTACATATCCATATATTTATCGATTATTTCTAATACTCTATTACAGGCTTCTTTAGAATTGTTATTTATTACTGTATCTATATATTCATATCTATCTAAAGTATGCTTATATAGGATATCGTAATAATCTAAAAGAAGAATTCTAATAAACTCATCTATATTGCCATTATTATAAAATTCAATTAGCATATCGGTCTTTTTTGAACCCAATCTCTTCCTCAAAGAATTAACAATCTTTAAAATTGCTTCATTCATACAAAATTCGGAATATTCATTCCTTATTATTTCTATTCTTTTTCCCATAGGAGCCTCAATGTTTATCATTGCTCCTTCTCTCATCTGGTTGAATATATTTTCAGGTATGTGAAGATTTCCTATCTTCCTTGATTCTCCTTCAAAAATAATGAATTTTTCATTTTTTAATTCTTCAAGTCTGTTCCATAAAGAGGTTTCAAAAAACTTCTGACTTTTTTGCCGTAATCCTATTCCTCCAAAAATTGAACTTCTATGACCGGCAATTGCTTCAAGATCTATGCTATTATTTATGAACCTTAAAATTTCTGTTTTCCCCGTACCTGTAAATCCTTGAAGAATAAAAATTTTTGGTTTAATTATCACTGTTGAGAGATATTCTAATACGTTTTTTCTAAATGATTTATATCCGTTTATAATTTTATAAGTTTTTGTTCCAAGCGAGTTTATTATAGATGCTACCGAAGCGGATCTCATTCCTCCTCTGGCGCAGTAGATTATTATTGTTTTATCTTTAATATCAGTCAAAGATTTTATAATATCAACAATTCTTTTTCCGCCAATCTCAGCGCCGCGTTTTATAGCTTCATCCTTCCCAAGAATTTTATATAGAGTCCCTACCTCTTTTCTTTCTTCATCATTAAATATTGGAAGATTTATTGCGCCGGGTATATGATCTTCATCATATTCAATGGGCGCTCTAACATCAACATACAATGGATTATCTAACTTTAATGATTCTTCAAAAGTTATTTCTAACGGATCATTCATATCATTAATAAATCATACAATATTAAGGGTCTTTTTTTATCAAACTAAATAAAAATTGAACCGATAATAAATATAAATTTGTAATTTTAGAATTGCAATAATATTTTAAAGATATAAAGTAATTCTATTAAAAAAAGTAAATAATGAACTTGGATTAAAATATATGACTGATATAAAAAAAAGAAAACTTAAAAGAATCATTTTCCCGATTGGGATATTCTTTTTGCTGCTTTTAATAGAATCAATTATAGGGATAGCGGGAGTTATCTATTTAACCGGTAAAAAGACTATTGCAGAGATAAATTATACAATCAGTTATTCTAAAATTACGACAGAGTCTTTTGCAAATGTGGCGGAATTCAGCTATCCGAAAAAAGACTATGCTAAACTTAAAGATCTTTTCCATAAGAAGATTAAAAGTAGTCTTGATGAGGCTTTTTTTGTTTTAAAAAACTGTGATATTCTTGCCCACTCAAATCCGGCAAAAGAGGAAAAGTTAAATGGGAATATTAACAAAGATGGAATACACTATAATGTTGATGTGATACTTGAACCGGTTTATAGAAAGAGTTATGAGTTAATTTGGGATAACTATAATATAACTGATATAACTTATAAACTTATTCCTTTCAAAAAATGGGAAAGAGAAATTTTGTGTAAATATATTAACAAAGATTTAAACAGCACAGGATGGATTTGTAGCAGATGTATATTCTACAATGGAGAGCCAATCGGTACTGTAAATTTTATTATAAGCAAAGAGCGTATATATGCCTCAATTAGACAATCAATAGACATGATTAAATATTATTCTATACTGATAATTGCTATCTCAGCAGTTATCTCTTTTTTAGTTTCGTTAATAATATTTTTCAGATACCGTTCAATACAGTCGAATGCCTTGCAGCATGATAATTATGGAGATTATTATTATCCAATTAAAGCAGCACCTGAGAATAATTACATTAATTTAGATAAAGATTATGAAGAGACTTTTAAGAGAGATTTTACAGGTAATGATTTTGACGATTTTGATATAAATGAAGTAGAAAACATACATAAAGAAGATCAGGCAGATTTTTATAAACCAAAAAAGAGTCATAGTCAAATGGATGATGATGAATTTATAACTGTAGAGTTTTTAGGGGAGATTGAATCGGATAAGAGATCAGCAGAAGTGAAAAAGAGACCTGATAGAGTTAAAGAGTATATTGCTCCGATTGTGAATATTAATGATCATAAAAAAACATTGAACAAAGAGATAAGAGATGCTATACCAATTGGAAATAAGAGGTAAAGATGTTTTTTATTAATCATATAGATTTTGGAAAAGATTCAACTTCAATAATTGAGATAGACGGCGAGCTCAATAGCGAATCGTCTCCTGATTTTGATGAATATATTGATAAACTTCTTGAGAATAATGTTATCTATATGCTGATAGATATGAAAAATTTGAATTATATAAGCAGTGAAGGTATCGGAGCCGTACTAATGATTCAAAAGAAGGTCAGTGAAAAAAACGGGTTTGCAATCTTTTTTAATCTCAATTTTGAAGTATTCTCTCTTTTTAGACTTCTTGGGTTTGATAAAGTTTTAACTATAGCCTCTAATAGAGCAGAGGCGCTGCAAATACTTGATAAGCGTATAGAACTCTTTCCTGACAAGGGGGAACTATATGATTATGATGATTTTACTTTAAGTGAGCAAAAAGATAAGGAAGATGAGTTTGCTTCATTTAATATTGATAATGTTGAACCGTTAGAATTAAAGTCAATTATAAATGAATATGATGAAATTAATTCATTTGAAAATTTTGTTATTGAATGTATTAGATGTAATTCATTAATTAGAATTAATGAATTTGGAAATCATCTCTGTCCGTTCTGTGATGCTGAATTTACAGTTACAGATGAAAAGAAGGCTGTTTTTAAAATAAAAGATAATCGTTCATAAGAATGAATCTTATTTAACCGGCTGAGAATTATAGTTTTATAAAAATTACTAACATATAAGGTAGAAGCTATGCCATTAGCAGAAGGGAAGATATTTACTTTTGAGGATGAAAGTTATATAGAAACAAAGTTTCTTGAAAGTATTGCCTATACAGGACAAGCCCAAAAGATAAAATATGAAACAGATGAATTTAGCGCAGTATGTCCCTTTTCCGGTCTCCCGGATATTGCCCATGTAGAGATTGAGTATATTCCATCTGACAAAATCATTGAACTTAAATCTCTCAAATACTATTTCACATCATACAGAAATGTTGGGATTTACCAGGAGGCTGTTACCGACAGAATTTATAAAGATATATGGAACTTTATAAAGCCTGTTTTCCTTTCAATAAAAACCGTATATAATATAAGAGGCGGAATTCTATCAACATGTATAATGGATTCCAATATTATTAATAATAGTAAACAAGAGGTATAAGATGGGCAGTAAGATTTTACTCAAACCTCTAATTTTTTTAGAATCAATCATTGACAGGATAGTATCAGTAATTGGAGCTATAGTATTTATTCAAATTCCGACATTTATTGTACAATACCAGCAGAGACTTGGAGGTCATGTTGACGAACTTGCCCGCTTAGTAAAACAGTATAAATCTGCTGCATCTGTAAATGGCAGAACGGTTGAAGAATATATTGGACTCCATTTGAATTACGATGTTAAAGAGTTTGTATCAACGGGAAAGTTGATGACTGATAATATGGAGAGATTTAATGAGCTTTCATTAGCTTTACAGAATTTGTCGGAGTCAAGCGGCATTAAGAAATTTTTTGTTTTTTTGAAAAGTATGGATTTTGATATTTTTAAGGGGACCTATAAAGATTTTGTTCCGGGCATTTCATTTAATTTAGATTCAATTTTATATTGTATAGTTGGAATTATTTTTTCCATGTTATTGTATTTGTTAATAAAAAAATCTTTACAATTTTTTATTATAAAAAATAAAGAGACAAAGAGATTTAAAGTTTAATTATATAACCATTGAATATGGCTTAATGAAATGAGAAAATTTATATACTTAATGTTTTTAATAAATATTGCATTTTTAAATTGTTCAAACAAAGAGCTTGTAAAAGATGATTCAACAGACAGAATTGACGTATCTGTTGAACAGGGTGACCAGAATATTGCCATTGTTGATGATGCGGTTGAGATTAGGAGAAGAAATTTTTCATTAGTATTCAGATTTAAACAACCTGACAGCGTGTTGGTGAATGCCTCTTTTCATCCCGAAACATTTAATAATGCAAACGAGGGTCTTCCATTAGATGAACTTGCCGGATTTAAAGATACCGGTATTACTGAGGAACTCTACAATAAAAATTCTGCGCTTTATATTTCATACAAATCTCCAAACTATTGGTACTATGTTGACGATAAGGATCACAGGTTTACCAGTGTTGTTAAAAATGAAAATGGATTTATATGTACACGAGAGATAACGAGTTTTATTGATTTTGACGGTTCCGGTGATAAAAATAATATTGGGAATGTAATGCAAAAAGAATTCTATTTAGTTATTGTAAAAAGTGAATGGAATAGAGATTATACCAAAAGGATAGAGAAAAGCCGCAGGATGATAAAATTTAAATTTATACTATAAGGGTTTTTTAAAATAATGAATGCACAAGAGACTCTTATCCCTTTTGATTTAATGAAGAATCAAATTGAATCTTCATTAGCTCAATTTTCAAATTTTTCTAATATATCCACACTCCTTACCATAGAATTTCAAAAAGGTCAAACTAAGATAAGGGCGGAAATCCCGCCGCTCACAGATATTATGCTCTTTGATTCGCTTGAAATTATAAAAAAACATATTGAAAATTTAAGAATACTTTCGTTTGAAAAGGGTCATTATAGTTTTCAGTTTCTTAACAATAATATATACAATACTGAAAATATAGGAGATAATCTTAAAATAGATTTTTTTAGCATTATTAATTCATCTGTTGAGATAACAAAAAAGGGAAATCTTTCACAGGAAGAGATAAATTCCGTAATAGAGATAATCCGTACATTAAATTCCGGCTTGCTCTTTAACCCGGTTGACAGACTTAAAGAACTTGGCGCATCTATAATAGATAATGAAAATACTCCCGATTGGGATTTCATTGCAGGATATTCGGATGTAAAAAGAAAAATAAAAGAATCTATTATACTCCCTATACAAAATCCTAAAATATACGATACTATTGCCGGCATGACAAGAAAGAGTTTTGAGTCTAATAGACCAAGGGCTATACTGTTTGAAGGTCCTCCCGGAGTAGGAAAAACAACGGCTGCAAGAATTATTGCAGGAGAGAGCAGTCTGCGCCTTGTATATATTCCCGTAGAATCAATTATGTCAAAATGGTACGGTGAATCTTCAAGAAATATGTCTGAGATATTTGATATGTGCGATTTAATGGGAGGGGCGATTATTTTTCTTGATGAGATTGACTCATTAGCCGGAGCAAGGGATCAGAATATGTTTGAGGCAACAAGAAGAATTTTGTCTGTACTTTTAAGAAAATTAGACGGTATAGATTCTACTGAAACAACTTTGACTATTGGAGCTACAAACAGAATGAATGATTTGGACAGCGCTTTATTAAGCAGATTTGATCAGATAATAAAATTTCCATATCCTAATGTTGAGGAACGGGCTGCTATTTTCAGTAATTATGCTAAACAGCTTTCTGATGAAGAGTGTAATTACTTAGGCGCTAAGACTGATAATCTTACAGGGAGAAATATCAAGGATATCTGTGAGCTTGCAGAGAGAAGATGGGTTAGAAGATTGATTATTCAAAAAAGTGATATTGCTGCTCCGCCTTTTGATTATTACAGACAATCGGTACAGTTATGGAAAAATTCAATAATTTGATTTTTATTATTTAGAGTCTTTTAAGTAAAAACTCAATTTCTTCACTATCATTATCCTCTATCTTCTTTTTAATGAGAGATTCCTTTATTTTATCAATAAGTTTTTTTTGCATAGTTATATTACTTATATTGTTAGCTTCACGCATATAAATTCCTTAGTAGATATTAAAATGAATAATATAAATGAATATAATATAGAAGATATATAACAACATTAACAAAAGTTTCATATTGTTATATATTTTACTATTATAAAAATTTTTTAAAATAAGTCAAATAGATAAATAAAAATTTTTTTAAGCCCAAGTAAATGGAAGATCAGGATCAAATTTACGGGGCATATTTTTATTGTGCGGTATTACTCTGACACTATAGCCAAACCTTCCCGATTGAAGGCAAAGCATCTGACCGGTAAAAGAATATATCCCTTTTCCTTCGGTGTCAACCTTTTCCATTTGAACTGCAACACCATCACTTATGTCTCCAAACTTGTCCACAGAGCCAAAATATAGTTCAACATGTACATCTTCCGGCAGAACTTCACCAAGATCAATTTTTGCCGTTACTTTAAGGATTGAACCTACAACTGCATCTGTACCGCTATCTACAGACATTTCAATTACCTTAACAGACCAGATTTTTTTTATATGCTCTTTCCATGTTGTGAGTTCTTTTGATATTTTTTGTTTATCTTTTAAATAAACAGTATAATTTATATGCGCCTGATTATAGTATTTTTCGGTATAATCCTTAACCATTCTATTTGTATTAAATTCCGGTATTATGCTTTTCATCGATTCTTTTATTTTCGCAAGCCATCCCTCCGGTAATCCGTCATCACCCCTTGCATAAAAAAGCGGAATAATTTCCTCTTCTAAAAGATTATAAAGAGAGAGACTTTCTACCTCGTCTTGATAATTTTGGTCGTCATAAACTTCTCCGTTTCCGATTGCCCAGCCATTATTTGAATTATACGCTTCATCCCACCATCCGTCAAGAACACTAAGATTTAGCCCGCCATTTGGTACAACTTTCATACCGCTTGTACCTGAAGCCTCTTTTGGTCTTATTGGGTTATTTAGCCATATATCAACACCCTGCACCATGTATCTTGCTACATTTATATCGTAATCTTCAAGAAAGACAATTTTTTTTCTTAATTTTTCTTCTCGTGATGTATGAATTATTTTTTTAATAAACTCCTTTCCAAGCGCATCCTTTGGGTGGGCTTTTCCTGAAAAGATAATCTGAACCGGACGTTTTGGGTGGGATAATATTTTATACAATCTTTCCAAATCATTAAACAGCAATGTAGCTCTTTTGTAAGTTGCAAACCTCCTTGCAAAGCCTATAGTCAATGCCTCCGAATCAAGGGCTGAGCTTGCAATAGCGGCCTGGTTTTTAGGAATTCCCCTTGATAGAAGCTGTCGATATAATCGTTTTCTTGAAAAACCTACGAGTCTTTCTCTGAGTCTTTCTCTGCATCTCCAAAGCTCAGAGTCCGGTATATTATCAATACTCTTCCATATATCCTTTGACGTCGGATTATCAATCCAATCCGGACCAAGGTACCTGTTAAAAAGCCTAATCATCTCTTCTGATGTCCATGATAATGTTTGGATTCCGTTTGTAATATGTCCTATTGGGACTTCATGGGTCGGAAGATTGGACCATACATTATTCCACATTTTTCTTGAAACATCTCCATGAAGTTTAGATACGCCATTAGAGCAAAAAGCTGTTTTAAGAGCAAGTACTGTCATACAAAATTCTTCTTTCTCATCAGACGGATTTTCACGTCCAAGAGCCATAAATTGATCGGAAGAAATTCCAAGTTCTTTATAGGTTTCTGAGAAATATTTATCTATCATCTCCGGAGAGAAACGGTCATTCCCCGCCGGAACAGGCGTATGGGTTGTAAAAAGGTTATTAGCAGTAATATAGGATAAAGCTTCGTCAAAGGTCATTCCATGTTCTTTTATTTCCGATCTGATTCTCTCTATTGCAAGAAATGCGGCATGACCTTCATTCATATGATAAACCGTAACATTAATCCCCATTGCTTTAAAGGCTCTTATTCCGCCTATACCAAGCATAATCTCCTGCCTGATTCGCATTTCATTATCACCGCCGTATAATTGATCGGTTATTAATCTATCGTCTATACTGTTTTGTTCTATATTTGTATCAAGAAGGAATAGTTTGATCTTGCCTATAATAACTTCCCATATCTTTGCATAAACTAATCTATCGGGGAATTCCACATTTATAGTTAAATGACTGCCTGATTGATCAAACACAGGATTGATTGGGATATTATAGAAATCCGTCTCAGGATATCTCTCCTGCTGCCATCCGTCAAAGTTGAGATATTGTCTAAAATATCCAAGGCGATAGAGAAATCCCATTCCATAAAGGGGTATGCCTAATTCGCTGGCGGATTTAAGATGATCTCCTGCTAAAATCCCAAGTCCGCCTGAATATATTGGAAGACATTCGTGTATGCCGAATTCCGCTGAAAAATATGTTATTACCTGATTATCTGTATTTTTTTTATTTTGGTCGTACCATGAGATTCTTTTTATATGACGCTCAAGTTCATTTTCAACTCTATTCATATGCGCAATAAAACTATCCGATTCTGCCGCTCTATTTATTGCCTCTTGTGAAATTGAACCAAGGAAAATTATCGGATTATGACCTACCTCACGCCATAGATCTACATTTATTCTTCTGAATAATTCTATTGCTTCATAATTCCAGACCCACCACAGATTATTTGCAATTTTAATCAGAGGCTTGAGATTTTCCGGCAGATATGGAATGACTTTGAATTCTTTAATTTTTTTCATTTATAATCTCCATAAAAAAAATATGTCATTTATATAGTATTTTGAGCTCTATTATATATGTCAAATACATATTGTGCCATCACAAGTATTTAATTAATGTTTCAAACCAAATCTAATGACGGTAGTTTTTCTTATTGGTAGCATGAACAGAGAGCTCGCAGATGACGCAGATGATTTAGGATTTGCGCAGATTTTTTAGGTACTTGTTTTTTATTTCGTCATCGCGAAACCTGTTTAAATTTTTTGGTAGTACAGTGTAAACTCAGCGTGGCGATCAAGTGGGGGAAATTTTCTGTCATATCATAAAAAAATATTGGCTTAAATAAAATATGAATGGTTATCGTGCTATTGAAATATATTCACCTATGGAGGTTGTAGAAAATGAAAGCTCCTAACTCAATTGAGCAGGAAATTAATCAAATTCGGCTTGTGATTTACGAAAAAACAAAAGACATGACTCCCTCTCAGCTTACGGAGTATTATAAGCAAAGTACCGAAAACATGATAAAGAAATATGGTTTTAAGGTTATAGCCAGCGCAAAAGAAAAAAAGTGAAATAAAAATCACGTATTTTACTAAAAAATTACTTGTGCCTTTACAGACCAAACTTATAGAAAATCAAAACTTTGATCTGTAAGACAATAAAATATGAAACATATTGAACGAAAAGATTATATGAATACTCTTATTGGGCTGCGAGATAAAAACCTGATAAAAGTTCTCACAGGAGTGCGGCGTTGCGGGAAGTCAACCGTAATGCAGATGTTTTGCGATTATTTGATTTCTGACGGTATCGGCAAAGCTCAAATTGTTTTTCTGAATTTTGAAGATTTTGAAAACAGCAAATGGTTAAATGATTTTGAAGGTTTGTATTATCACATTGTAAATCAGTTGGATTTATCAAAATCCTGTTATGTTTTTCTTGATGAAGTTCAGCAGGTAAGAGAATTTGAACGGCTTGTTGATTGGCTTTATGTAAAACCTAATATTGATGTATATATCACAGGTTCAAATGCCTATCTGCTTTCGAGTGAATTAGGAACATTGCTGACAGGCCGCTATATTTCTATTCACATTTTGCCGTTTTCGTTCAAAGAATTTCTTTTGACGCAAAAGGATATTTCCCGTACCGATTTATTGTTTGCAAAATATATTGATACAGGCGGAATGCCGGGAATTTTTGACTTACACGATAATTATATTCAAAATTATATTCAAGATGTCATACAAAGCATTATTCAGAAAGATGTATTGGTTCGCAACAAATGGAAAAACGAAGAGCATTTTTACAAAACAACGGCGTTTCTTTTTGATTCTATCGGCTCAATTATTTCTCCAAAAAAAATAACCAACACTTTGAAAACCAATAACAAACTTTCCATTTCTCATAATACGGTCGAAAATTATATCAACGCTTTGGTCGAGTCGTTTATCTTTTACAAAGTAAAGCGTTTCGATTTGCGGGGAAAAGGACTTTTGAGTACACAAGAAAAATATTATACAGTTGATTTGGGATTGAAGAAATTTTTTCTTGGAGATAAAAACAATCTTGATTTAGGGCATAATTTGGAAAATGTTGTTTACTTGGAATTGTTAAGACGTGGAAATCAGGTGAATATCGGTAAAGCCGACAATACAGAAATTGATTTTGTTGTGAGAAAACCAAATGAAGACAGAGAATATATACAAGTGGCTTGGACAGCAAAAGAACAAAGCGTCTTTGAGCGGGAAATAAGACCCTTTGAATTGATAAAAGATTTCAATCGTCGAATTTTGCTCACTACCGATGTTGAACCTGTAACAACTTACAAAGGAATACAAAAAATAAATGTAATAGATTGGCTGTTAGAAAATTAAGGATAAAAAGCTTGTGTTTATAGATTGCTGAACTTTTTTTTCAGACGCTCCATTGTATCTACAGGATTGTTAACTATTACTCTTGTTCCCGAAAGGACGTCTAAAAAACCGACTTCATTCGGATATCGCGGAACAATATGTTGATGAAGATGGGGTATGCTTGCTCCGCTCCCTTCGCCTATATTATATCCTACATTATATCCAGAAGGCTTAAATTCTTCATCAAGTATTGTTATAGTTTTTGCTAAAAGTTCATGTAATTCAACAGCCTCTTCGTTCGTTAACTCATTTATTTGACATATATGTCTTTTAGGAAATATCATTAAATGACCCGGATTAAATGGGAACAGATTTACTGCTATAATAAATTTTTCAGTACTGTGTATAATAAGATTTTTCACAAGCGGATCATTATCTCTAATTGCGCATAGTATACATTCTACTGCCGGTCTGTCACCTTTAACATACTTAATTTTTTCCGTATTATATAAGTAGCTCTTTTCCAATTTTGATTATCTACTCCTCTTCCTAAAGATAAGTTGAAGCATAATTTTTTTATTATTAATTTAAGCAATATCTAAAATAAATATCTCTTTTTACTATGGTAATACTATGTTATATTGGTTTAGAAAATAGATTATTATATGCATACACATAAGAGTATAAATTCCTGCAATTATGTCATCCATAATAATACCAAGTCCTCCGGGTAATGATTCAAAATAACGTATAAAAAAAGGTTTTGTTATATCAAAAAATCTAAAGAGGATGAAAGCGATTATTGCATATGAAAAACTAAATGGAACAAATAAAACCCCTGTCCAATAACCGAGGACTTCATCAATAACAACCTGCTTGGGATCTTTGGTATTATAAAATTTTTCAGCTTCATCTGAAAGTTTAATAGATGGATAAATTATTATAAGTAAAAAGATTAAATTAAAAGCATTTAACTTCATAGGATCTATATTGGAGAAAATAATATTTTCAATGATATATATAACCATTGCAACTAATGTACCCATAGTACCCGGCGCAACCGGTGAATAACCTGAATAAAATGCAGTAAAAAGAAATTCTCTTATTTTCATTTTACTTCTCATCCATATATGATTTTTTATATGATTTTTTTTCAGGGAAAAACAATTGCCAGTTAGTAATAATATATCTTACTCCCGAAAATGCAGTCATTAGTGTTACGGCAAGCATAATGTAATAAGGAACAGATTCGTGAGTAACAAAAAAACCGCTCCTCTTAGACATATATATCATTATAATGATTACAATTGACAGCATTTGAAATGCGGTTTTAAATTTGCCGAAATTGCTTGTTTGCAGTTGTTTCTCTTTTTTTATGGCTAATATTCTCATGACTGTTATAAGAATATCTCTCCCTGCTATTATTATAATCATCCAATAATCAAGTATTTCAAAATAGGGATCAATTGTTATAATTGCAAAAAGTGATGCAATAACAAGGAATTTATCAGCAATAGGATCTATGAATCTGCCAAATTCCGATTCCTGTTTAAGTTTTCTTGCAATCCATCCGTCAACTAAGTCTGTAAATGAAGCAAACATGAATAATACAAGAGAATAAATCAGGTATTCTACGGATTTCATTTTCAAAAAATATATTATGAAAGGGATGAGAATTATTCGCAGATATGAAATCATATTAGGTAAATTAAATTTATCGCCTGACAATTTCATATCATTTCTCCGATAAGATCATATTCTATAGAATCTGTGACTTTTGCTCTTACGATTTTGTTAATTTTATTTTCATTTGCGGTCAAGAAAAAAATTCCATCTACTTCAGGCGCATCAAATATAGTTCTTCCCATATATGTTTTTTCATCTAATTTTTCTTCTACTAATACATCTAATTCCAAGCCTATTTTATCATTTAATTTTTCCTGTGATATTCGAGATTGTATAGACATTACTTCATTGAATCTTCTATTCTTTTCATCAACTGAAATATTATCACAGAGATTATATGCCTGTGTCCCCTCTTCGGGAGAGAAAATAAAGCACCCAACTTTATCAATCATTGCAGTTTTAATGAATGTTAGTAATTCTAAAAAAATTTTTTCATCTTCGCCCGGATAACCTAACATAAAAGTTGATCTTATAGATATTTGGGGAATCTTTTTTCTTAATTTTTCAATAAGCTTAAGGTATTTATGGCTGCTGCCATTTCTACCCATAGATTTTAAAAGAGTTTCATTTACATGTTGAAATGGTATATCTATATATGGTACAACTTTTTCATTTTCAGCTATTAGGTTTATGATTTTATCTGTTATATGGTCAGGGTGGCAGTAGAGAAGTCTGATCCATTTTAAGTTATTAATTTTAGAAATATTATTAATTAATAAAGGAAGATCGATTGTTTCCCATTTATACATAGTTATATCCTGGGCAATGATATTCAATTCTAATGCGCCATTTGCAACTTCATATTCCGCATCTTTTAGTATCTGGTCCGGATGGAATGGAACATGAGGTCCCCTTATAATAGGGATAGCGCAGTAGCTGCAATTATTGGAACATCCGTCGGATATTTTAATATATGAGAATGGGCAGGTATTATAAAGTTTTTTTCTTACCTTTAATATTGAGTTATGTTCAATATTAAACTTATGACATAATGCAGAAACAAATTTTTCATCTTTGATTCCATAGAGAAAATCTATTTCCGGTATTTCTCTTTTTATTTCAGCAAAATATCTTTTTGCTAAGCAGCCTGCAACAACAATTTTTTTTTTAAAGTTATGTTGTTTTAGTTCTTTATCACTATTACGGTTTTCTTTTAGATCAATTGAATCTAATATCGTTTCGATGGATTCTTCCTTGGCATCTTGAATAAATCCGCATGTATTAATTATTATTATATCAGAATCTTCAGCAGTTTCGGAAGAAATAAATCCTGCACTAATCATATCTCCATTAATTAGCTCTGAATCTACTAAGTTTTTTGAACAACCGAGGGATATTATATAAAAAGAAAGCTCTGAAGCTTTAAGCACATCTTACCAATCCTTTACATCAATATGATAGACATTAGGATTAGAAACATCTCTTTTCCAGGTTATTAATTTATTTGCAACCTGACCTGGCTTGCCGAATACGAATTCTTTTTCATTTATTTTACATTTAATTCCGCCTGCATTCCCAATCTTAACCTGAATATTTTTAGATGCCTCCCATTTTTCTCTGCTTCCTGCAGGCATAAATCCTTTCTGTTTAATATTCCCATCAAGATATATCTCTATAAAGGATTTTTGTATAAATTCTACCTCAAAAGTAATCTTTAAACTTTTATCATTTTGAGCTATTACCTTTGTATTATCACCATCTGTTACAGGCTTAACATTGGTATCCTGCCCATCCACTCCGTTAGGTATTTCGACTTTAAGGTTGCGGCCAAGCTCTATCATTATTTTAGCGCGGCTTTCTGTAAGTCCTTTTAGAGTAAGGAGTATCTCTCTTGGACATTCTGCAAGTATAACCGGCACCTGTTTGTTTATATCTAAAACAATATCGTTATCATTGTTTAAAAAATTTACAGTAACTTTATTATCGCCAATATCTTTAAGTAAAAAGACCACTTCTTTATTATCTACAAGAAATTGAATTGCCTCTTCTTTATATATTAGCGGCATTCCCTTGTCATTTGAAAGCTGTAAGCTGGTAATATTTTTTATTATTGAGTTTTGGCTCTCGGCATAATTTTTTTTAATCTGGGAGACCGAATCGGATCCATCAATCTGCACATTTGATCTGTTCATTGCCCAAACGCCCCATATAATTAAAATGGAGACAAATGCAACAATGCCGAAGAAAACAAGATTTCTATATCTTTCATAAAATGATACAAGATTCATGATAAATTGAGATTTTGTCGGTCTTGTTAATTCTTCAAGAGGAGTTGCCGATTCGTCAATCTTATAGCTTTTATAAAGGGATATAATCTCTTTAGAGTCTAATTTGAGATACTCTGAATATGTTTTTAAAAAACCGATTATATATGTTTCACTCGGGAATTTGTCAAAATCTTCCTCTTCAAGGGCTTCAATGTAAGTTGGAGCCATATTTGTATCAATAACTACATTTTTTATTGTTAATTTTTTTGATTCGCGCGCTTGTCTTAATTTTTCTCCAATACTCTCCACGACTTACTCCTCTGATAACATAGGATTTTTTATTATTCGAGCTGATGCAGGTATGTCAAATTTAAAAAGTGCATTAGGAAAATCAACATCTGTTTTTATATCTGAAAGTGTAATTTCTATTTTTTTACCTGATGATGTAAGACCTTCTGCTCTTTTAATAAAGTAATCTTCTGATATCCATAGATTAATTGTTTTATATCCGCCTCTGGTCTCTTTCTGTTTTAATACAAGGGTATATTGTTTACTCCCGTCATTTATTGTTTCAGGCTCTTCTTTTGATGCAAACCTGTAATGGTATTTAGAAAAGAGTCTGTTAAGTCCTGCCTCTGAGCCTGAAGTAAAAAGCCCGGATTCAAATGTAAGATCCTGTTCCGCTACAACATTCATGGAAGGTATGTATATCCACATCATCTGTCCATTAGATACTAATTTTTGTCTCGATGGAGTGGAGAACTCCATAAGTAATTTATCAGAGGATTTAAATTTTAGAACTCCTGTCTGAGTTATTCTTTTCCCACCTTTATCTGAGATTATTGTAAAATTTGCCTGATAGGATTTAAGGCTGCTATATTTTTTTTTAGTTTCGCTTACTACATCACTAACGGTTATAAATTCAAATTTGTAAGCAAATGTATTTGCCGAAAAAAAGATTAGCATAAAAACGGATGTAGCTATTGAGTATTTTTTAATTTTATTCATATTTTTTATTTTTTAATAGTTAATTTTTTATCTTGAACAATATCATGAATATATTATTTACTGCAATTACAATAAGCGCTTAAAAAAAAGTCAATACTAAAAATCAATCATAATATAATGATTTTTTAATAATAGCCTTTATCATTGAGATGTAATTATATTTATTGAATATTTATTGAAAAAAATGTATTAAAATACTGGACAAATATTAAATTGGGTAATATTTAGAGTATGCTAAATAAAAAGTTAGGGTAAATTATGAAAGCAATATATATAGGAAATAGAAAATTAAGGGAGATAGATCTCCTTGATACAAACCTTGATGAAGAATTTTTTGCTGTTATGAATGAATACTCTTTGATGGAATCTCATATAATATATTTTTCAGCAGGTGAATCAAAAATTAAAGAAATTTTGATAAAAAAAGATCCAACATTTTCCGTATGAACTTTTTGTTTTTTTAACTTAACACAGACACAAATTCAGGTTTTAGTTCCCCTTTGCTATTAAAATCATTATTTTTTATTATTCTGTCGGCATGTCTTAAAAATACTACATGACCAGCTTCTTTATCAGTTCTTTGTTGCATAATTTTCTGCGCTATCTCTATATTTTTTAATGCATTTGATCCTTTTCTTTCTGTATATATCCCGGCATTAAAAATTATATCAGGTAAAGATTGTATTCCGCTATTCAGCGAATATGCCTTTATTTTGTTTAAGATTTTAAAAAGAATATCTACTGCTTCAATTACAGAGGTATTATCAATATATCCGATAATTAATCCTTCTTTATATCTCAGCAATATGCTATCGCTATCTGTAGTGCTGAATGTCTCTTTTGCGATTTTGCTGAATTTTTTATAGACGACATTACCTACATCATTGCCGCATATACGATTAATCTCAACAAGATTTGATAGTTTCATACAAAATACATGGCGCAGTTTATCTTTTGAATAATTTCCATCATCATCATAAAATTCCGGAAGGATAAAATCTTCAAAATATTGCCAATTTTTTATACCTGTTAGCGTGTCATTATAAATTCGGTTATTAGCTCTATTTTCATCATCCTCTGTATCAAAATGCTGTATTTTTACGCGGCTTTCCAGATTATATTCGTCGATTTCTCTTTGAAGTTTTATAACATCAGCATATACGGCTTGTATCCCTTTGTGGTATAGACTCTCAGAAAAGAATACAGCCATAGAACAGCAGGCTTCAAGCAGGTCTACAAGATATACCTGTTTTTTATTTAGTATAGTTTCAAGATTGCGTACCTTTGGATGAATTATCTTTGCATTGAAAAGAAAATTGTAATTATCCGCAATATCATTTAACTCGATTTTTTCAGATTGGTAATATTTATTTAACAGATCGTTAAATCTCATACAGATATTATAACATATTGCAGACATCTCATTCAATGTTTCACGTAGATGTTTTGTGCCGCTGGGAAGTGATAATGTACTTTCGCTTCCCATAAGGTTTTGGATGAATTCATTTTTTTCATTTTCAGAAGATATTTTATAATTTTGCAAGTCTTTTCCCTTTGTGCCTTGAAGGTCTACGGAGAATGCCCTGCATTCTTCAATTGCTTTTATAATATGCGGGTAGCGTTCAAAATAATTTTTTATTGTATTGTTATCATATTCAAGTTCTAAATTTTCACTGCCTATAATCATCTCAAGAATATACTTTATGTATGCATCAAAAATTTTTATAAGTTTAAAGAAAGGTTTAGTTTGAGCATCTTTATTCCATGCCGATAGACTGCTTCGCGCTTCAATTTCAAAAAGTCTCTTTGACAGGATTTTTCCCATATCGCTATATTTTGTTGTTATGTTTATAATCTCAGATAGCTTAGATTGAGTTTTATTAATTTCTTCATTTTGGGTACGGCTTTCATTTTCAATTTTCCGTGTAGCTTCAAGAGTATATTCCTTTTTTGAATGATCTAACTCGCCGGTTACTTTCGTTATATACATTAATTGGTTAAATGTATTTACTATAACACCAAGAGAGGAAGTGTAAAATGAATATAATGATCCTGCAATAGTTTTATTCATTATTTCGCTCTTTCTATATCTTTTTACTTTGTTATTGAATATTTTTCTGTCGGTAAGAAACCAAACATTCCCTATAAATCCATGTACAGACTGTCTATTTTTTGTTACCTTTTCTAAGCCTCTATCAATAGAGTTAATGTTACGCATAACATAAATAAAAGACGATGTAAAATCGTTCATTTGCTCAAGTATGTCAGAAGGGTTATATGAAGGACTTCGATTCATAGCAATTAGATTATCTATAGCTTCCCCCATATTATATAGTTTAACAATAGCATTATATTCAAGAACCGTGAGATAATAATAGTATTCATCAAGAATCGACTTAAGTTCTGATTTGATCTCGTTATAAGCAAGAGCGCATTTAATAGTGATGATATTAAGCGATTCGGCTTTGTATCTATGAAAAAAAAGTGTGATTGTATTATATTTAAATGCAAATTTAGTAAGCCTGCACCAATCGGCTAATCGAAATTTAGATTTATTGAGAAGGGCAATATCTTTCTTCATTTTATCAAGTTCAATTTTTTGACTAAGATCTGTAGCTACGCGATTTTTAATCTGGTGTATGAGATCTTCAGCCATTCGTTTCTTCGCAAGATTGTTAAGCCCCGATGCTGCAATTATTGAAAAACGGTTTTCTTCCTCGGGTATAAGTTTAATATTTTTTTCTACGAGGAAACGACTAAAATTATCAACCGTTTGTTTAAAAGGGATATAATGTTTTTTTTCAGCCTGACTGGCAGAGGATTTCATGTCATTAAGAACTCTGATCAATTTTTCCAGATATTTTTTATGCTCCTCTGAATCCCTTCCAACCTCTTCCAAGTATTGGTCTATATTTTGATCAATGGTTTTCAAAATTTCCTCATTATTTATTTTAATGTAAATAATAAATTATCTCAAAAAAAATTTCAATAACATAAATATATTTATAAATATTTAAAAAGAATTTTTACTTTTATTCCTCCGTTCATAATAGCTATTTTTTGATCATATTTTAAATTAAGAGAACTTTCTTTCTCATGAGCAGGGATGATTATTGCATAGGCGCAATTCTTAAAATCACTCCTAATCTTTTTACCTATTTCTGTATAGATAGATTTTATATTTTGACTATTAATTCTTTTCCCATAAGGCGGATTAAGAACTATTAGTGTTTTTTTGTTTTTTGCAATATCACCTGAGAGAGAAAAAAAATCAGCTACTTTAGGAGTTATTATTTTGCTTAATTCTTCCGGGATATTTGATTTAGCTGTTTCTACTTCTTTATCATCAATGTCAGATGTTATTATATCCTGCTTAATCTTTTCCTGCGGAATAATATCTTTTATTAAATTTTTTTTTATATAGTTATATGATTTTTCTTTAAAAGATGACCAGTACATGAATGTAAATTCTTTTTTTAATCCGGGCGGAGTTTTTGTAAAAATAGAAGCAGCCTCAATACTGAATGTTCCGGAACCGCACATAGGGTCAATTATTAAGTCATAATTCTCTATCTTGGATTCAAGCAGTATTAAAGATGCTGTAGTTTCCCGTATAGGGGCTATATTGATGTTTTTTCTTATACCTCTTTTATAGAGAAATTCTCCAGATGCATCTAAACTTACCGTGCAGATATCCCTATTATTTCTTAAAAAGATTATTTGAGAATATTTGTGATCTTCATCATGTGAAATAATATTATATTTTATAAGTCTTTCATTTATTCCATTACTGAATATTTCCTCTAATTTGCCTGTGTGATATATCTTGGATTTTGAAGAACTGCTTCTAAATAAAATTTTACATTCTGGTGAGATATAAAGCTCCCATGGAAATGATCTGATTTGACGTTCAAGCTCATAGTAATTTGCGGCTCTAAACTCGCCAATGCGCATTATAATGCGATTGCCGGTGCGTGAAAGGAGAGACCCAAGAAAGCATGAATCGAGCTTTCCTGAAAATTCTACTCCGCCATCTATGAAATTGTCTTTGACCATTAATCCCATATTTGATAATTCGTTTTTTGCTGTGTTCTCAAATCCGGGTTGAACAATAGAGAAGAAAACATGTTCCACGCCGATTACATGTCTTTTTATTCTTCGTTTGAGTGAGTTGCTATTTATATTATTAAACATTTAAGTATTATATTATCTTGCCAGTCCTTTGCAGCCCAAATACTTGCCAAGATCATTTTTGGGCGGCATAATCTGTCACACGGTCATTTAACCCGCCGCTTATCAATTCACGGCGGATTTGCCCATCAGTCTGTGGTAAACGCCGGTAAAATCCTTTCGCGTAAATATGCGCGGTACCGGATAGCTTGGATTTGCTTCGTGGAACGCCCGCTTCACCATTATCGGAATATCTTCCTCCTTAATCCCATCTATAGTAGTAGGAATACCCATGCGCTCATTCATTTTCCGTACAGACTCTATAAATGCTTTTGCCTTCAACTCAGTCGTGTTTCCCGGCAATTTTACTATATCGGCTAATTCAGCCAGCGGTTTGTAGGCGCTTTCTCCATAATCGTCCAGCACGTAGGGGAGTATAACAGCGTTTGCCAAACCGTGCGGAACATCATACATGCCGCCCAGAGTGTGAGCGATTGCGTGTACATTACCCACATACGCCCGTGTAAACGCTATGCCCGCGTAATAGGCAGCGCGCTGCATATTCGCCCTTGCTTTAATGTCAGCGCCATTCTCATACGCCGCATACAAATTTTCAAAAATCAGTTCTACTGCCTTCCGTGCCATCTCGCGTGTCTCCCGCGTGTTACTGCGCCCGATGTACGCCTCTACTGCATGCGTAAGGGCATCCATGCCGGTTGCCGCTGTGACCGCAGGCGGTAGTTTTACCGTCAGCACCGGATCCAGTACAGCCTCAAGCGGTATCAGCACAGGATCCATCATCGCGTACTTTTCATGCGTCTGGCTGTCCACTATGACTGCCGCCACAGTGGCTTCGCTGCCGGACCCTGCCGTAGTCGGCACGGCATACAGGGGCGGCAGGCGAAACCAAATTTTGAGCAGCCCTTTCATTCGCTTAATACTGGTCCGCGGTCGCGCAGCCCGCGCACCTACGCCCTTAGCACAATCCATTGCGCTGCCGCCTCCAAAGGCTATCAGCCCGGCGCACTTGTTTTCTTTGTACACCACCAGCGCTTCTTCGATGTTATCAATAGTAGGATTGGGCACTGTCTTGTCATACATCGTTACCTGTATGCCAATATCCTTCAGAGCCGCCATCAAAGGGTTCATGAGTCCTATCGAACTGATTCCTTTGTCGGTAACCAGCAAAACGCTTTTAATGCCCTTTTCTTTAATCCGCCCGGGCAAGTTCAAAATGCAGTTCTCGCCCTCAATCAGCGCAGGCTTGCGCCACGGCAACACATAGGCAGAATACTTCATAATGAATTGGAATATCCTACAAAATAGATTATACATATTTTATGCCTCCAAATTAATTATAGGGAGTAGAAAATGTCTTATCCGTAGTTTGGCTACATAAGACAGGTAAAATTTTTCTCCTTAATATTCAATTTTTATGGTTAATAAATTATAATAATATAAAAATAAGTCAATAGAATTTAGTTTCAATAAAAACTTGTTCTATTTTTTAATCTGCTGTTTTTCTATCTGCTGCGTGAAATTTGGTTTATCATTCAATGGCTGCGGGATAATTTCATAAGCGTTTCTACATGGGGGGTCTGCGGGAACATGTCGTATGCTTCAAAAAAATCAATTTTGTAATTCTCTAACTGCTTTACATCATCTCTGCATGTTGAAGGATTGCATGACATATATATAATCTGTTCAGGCGACATTTCGTTTATATATTTTAACATTTTAGGATTCATTCCGCTCCTTGGAGGATCAAGTATCAGTGTATCAAAATTTCCATTATTCTCCTTAATAAATTGTCCGGCGTCTGCGCATATAAACTGTACATTCTCTATTTCATTATCCTCTCTGTTCCTTTCAGCAACTTCAACAGCCTCATTAACAATTTCGATGCCGGTAACACTCTCTGCCGCACCGGATATAAACAGAGATATACTCCCTACACCGGAGTAGAGGTCTAAGACTTTTCCCTTTGTGAACGAAAGGATTTTTCTGTATATCTGTAATGCAATCTCAGAGTTTGATTGAAAAAAAGAATTCGGCGTTATCATGAAATCAATACCGTCAAATGTCTCTGTAATAAATCCTTTCTTTAGGGTTTGAAATGTTTCGCCATAATTGAGATCTGCAAGTCCGCTGCTTAGAATTATTGATGAAGAATCTACTTCTTCTAAAAGATCATAGATTACAAATTGCAATCTATTTTCAGGATTTGAAACAACGAAGTTAATCATAACCTCTCCTGTAAACCTTGCCTGACGCAGAACTATATATCTTAAGTAACCTTCATGTCTTAGATAATCGTAATCTTCAATTTCAGATAGAAGATCTCTGGTCATGCTATAAAGTTCATCTGCTTTTTTTTGCATTATCGCGCAAGTTTCAATATCAACTACATGTTTATAATGACCCGATCTTCTAAGACCTTTTTTGCCAAAGGCAGTAACCATATCCATTCTATTTCTATAATAATAAGGATTTGACGGAATAACGGAATCTACTCTGCATATTCCGTCAAATATTGAATTGATATACTCTTTTTTTAGTAAAAGTTGATTTTCATATTGGATATCTTGAAACATACAACCGCCGCATTCACCAAAATATTTGCATTGAGGCTCGCAGCCTTTACCTCTGTATTTATCAATAAGCTCGGCAAAGATTCTTTTCTTCTTTTTTTTCATTGTTATTCCATTGCTTTTTAAATAGATTTTAAGTAGATTTTTTATTTATAAAGGAGTCAAGAATAATTGAACTTGCAGTGATCTGTAAACATTAATAAAATCTTGGTTCTGATATTTCCTTATTGACTGATGATATATTGAGTTTTAATTGGCACAGAGTTATTATAATAGATAAAAATTTACTTAAAGATAATTTTCCGAATATATCGATAATTATTTTAATGAGATTATTAAATAATTTTAAAATGAAGTTTTTAAAAGATATGAATATAAGTAGTTTGAAAATACCTGCCGAATACTATTCTCAATTGCATGAATTCGTAAATATTTTTCATAATCATGGTTTTGAATGCTGTCTTATCGGCGGATGTGTTCGTGATCTTATACTTGGTTATGAAGTATATGACTATGATTTTGCTACTAATGCAAGACCGGAACAGATAATGAAGCTTTTCCGTAAAGTAATTCCTACAGGAATTAAGCATGGCACTGTAACTGTATTATTTAACAGTCTTAAGCTTGAGGTAACAACCTTCAGGTCTGACGGTAAATACATTGACGGGAGAAGGCCTGAAAATGTTGATTATGCCGATACTCTCAATAAAGATGTAATGAGAAGAGATTTTACAATCAATGGACTTGCTTATGATATTTTAAAAGATGAGGTCATAGATTATGCAGGCGGCATTGATGATTTAAATAGAGGTATAATCCGTACTATAGGGAATCCTATTGACAGATTTAATGAAGACGGCTTAAGAACTTTCAGGGCATGCAGAATTGCGGCTAAGCTTGGGTTTAGTATAGAACAAAATACTTTTGATGCTATTAAAGATACAATCAATATTGCCTCTATGGTATCTGCCGAAAGAGTGAGGGATGAATTAATGAAGTTGTTAAGCGCGGGGTTGCCATCTATCGGATTTGAATATATGAGAAAGACCGGTCTTTTGAAGCTATGGTTTCCGGAGCTTGACGATTGTTATGGTATTGACCAGAATAAGTATCATACACATGACATATACTATCATAGCCTATATTCATGTGATGCAGCTCCCGCTGATAAACCGCTCATACGCCTTGTAGCTCTTTTGCATGATATTGGAAAGGTGAATACCAAGCGGATAGGCGATAATGGCGATTATACTTTTTATAATCATGAGATTGTCGGTGCGCGCATTGTTAATAAGATAATGAAAAGATTAAAATTTTCTAATACGGAAATTGAAACAGTCAATAATTTGATAATTAATCATATGTTTCACTATACCGACGATTGGAGTGACGGCGCAGTCAGAAGATTTATGCGTAAAGTTGGAGTTGAAAATATTCCTGACCTTTTTCTTTTAAGAGAGGCAGACAGACAGGGAAATGGGTCGCGCAATGGGATTCCCGGACCTGTTATAAAACTTCAGAATCGTATTGATAAGATAATAGAGGCTGAAAATGCTATTACTGTAAAGGATTTAAAGATAAATGGGATTATTCTTATGGATAGATTCAGCCTAAAGCCCGGTCCTATAATCGGTAAGATACTTCAAGAGCTCCTGGAGATTGTTTTAGATTTACCTGAAATGAATGAAGAAGGGATACTTATAGAAAAATCGGCAGAGATTTACAATAACCTAAAAAACCAATACTAAGGCTGATTCAATATTTTTTTTATACATTGTTTCTGTTTTCATTGTCGTAAATCTTATATAGAATGAATCTTTATTTTTTTTATATCTGAAATATATTGAGCCTCCATGTCCGGAATCTTTAAAACGCGTAATCAGAGAATGCTCAGAGGCAGGCGTTATTACAGCATAGATAGGAGTTGTTCCGCCGACTTCAATTTTAGTATATCCAAGTGCGAGATAAAAATTATCAAAAAGTATTGTTCTTACCTCTCCTCCGTAAAGATAAGATGTATCATCTTGTTTTTTCTGCACAGTTGATCTTAGTTTAAAAAAGAGATTTTTTGAAACATGAAATTCTGATCTTAAATTTATCTGATCTGCCGTATCGTTCCTATCAGTAGAATAATGCTCCACTCTTTTAAAATTAGAATTTATCTTTATATTCTTAAAATTTGCAGCAGCATAAATTTCTTCATGAATTGATCCTTCGATATAGTCCCTGTTGTATGCCGGCGCAAGATTTTTTTCGCTGTAAATTACACATCCTATTTCAAACGGCTTCATTGGGTAAATCCCACACTTAAGTTCCCATACATTTTCAGGCATTCTATTTCCTGATGAATATTCGGAATGAAAATATAGACCGCAATTTTTACCACTTATAGAGAGATTCATAATCTGATTTTTAATTCCAATCCCCCATGCTATGGCATAATCTGTTACAGTTGTTTCATTAACAATAGTCGATATTGCCGGTTCTATAAAGAATGATAAATTGTTATCTCTATATTCAGCAAATAGTCCTGAGTTTTTTATCAGATCAACGCCATCAGGAGCAAAATACTTTTTTTTATCCCATAAAATATCTTTTCCAGAATCTCCTTTTAAATCCGTTTCAAAGTAGTATAGTTGAAAGTTAAATTGAGAAGACAACAGACCTAAGACTCCTCCATAATTTATTATATTTACAGGCTCTGTATGGTTTTTACTTTGTATAGCTTTTGTATTTAATGTAAAAAGAGATGATTCAATCGCGCCGGACTCAAATGCTTCAGATGTAATAAATCTTCTCTGATCTGAAAAGAATGTGATAAGATATATTTTTGCTTCATCAAAATTTTTGTAAAATTCCAATACTGTTCCGTATAATGAATATTCAGGATTCCCGTTATTTGACAGAGATATAGTTTTATCTTTTGAGATAGATATTTTTTTAGAAAATGGATCGCTCGAAGAGTATGTTTTTCTCCCCATCATCAATCCGGAACCAAAATGAAGATTATAATTTCCGGCAGTTACATTTAGAAATCCGCCGATCTCTTTTGCCGATAAATTCCATGTATAGGTATAAATATCATCATCAATATTGCGAAGATATGTAAAATTAAAAATAAATGTGTCTGAAAGCAGAATGGAAGTTCCACTCCTAAAAACAGTCTTTGCCAAATCGCCTTCATAATCTATTACCTCGCTTGTTACTCCGTTCTTAAAGGTTATTTCATAATTATTTCCAACCGATACTTTGCTGTGCAATAGTATAAATAACAGTAGCAACCAAATATATTTATTGCTATATGAAAGTGTTATTTGAGACATATTCTTTCAATAGACTTTTTTTGATCGCTGTTTAATGAATTATCACTTTGCAGTTTAGTACGGAAATCATTTTTATTTACTGTCTCTGATAATTCACTATACTTTATTGCAGTTGAAGCCAGAATCCCCTCTTTTATCAGTTTTTGAAATTTGACTTTTATCCTCTCCTGACGAGGCGGAATTTTTACAAACGTTTTGGGATTTGTTCCGCCGTCTTTGTTCGACGAAACTTTTTCAATTCCATAAACACTTTCTTTGATAATTTTTATTTCATCACTTGTTAATCCTATCTGTTTTAATGCTTTATCAGTAACAGGACCGATTTTCTCTCTATATAATATTATTCTTTCTGCCGAAAGCTCCGATAATCCTGCAATTGCTTTTAGATCATCAAGACTTGCTCTGTTTATGTTAATTTTTTCTCTGTTTACGGGAAAGAGAGGTTTTTTGTAGTCTAAACTTTCAATGCCGGAGCTAATAGAGTAAGAAATTCCTATTGAATGTGAATGTCCCAAAAATGGGTGATATCTAAAGCCGTATGATATGAATAGATTCTTTGCAAGTATCCCTATTGATGAAGCAAAGGATGAGTTTTCTTTACAGTATCCGCCTTTTAATGTTACGAAATTTGTCGGATTTACTGATACTGTGAATATATTTACCCTTTCAATTGCAGTATCTGTGTTATTCCATGCAATAGAGAAGCCTTTTCCGGGTTTGAATAATACTCCAAACGAACTTTCATTGTAGAGAATATCGTCGTTTTTTTTATTGAAATAGGATACTACCCCTGTTTGTGTAAATGCAAAATTCAACCACTGATAAGGTGAAAATAAGAATGAAATATCAGTATCACTCCTGCTCCAATCTTCAGATAATTCATCTGTAGCAATTTTTAGAATATATAGGTTTTCTGAGATTCCAATATTGAGAAAGGAAAAGATTGAATATGCCGCTTTTAGAGAGAATGTATGCTCTCTGTAGAAATCTGCTCCGAATGAATTCCACGAGATCTGTAATCCGTAATTTTTAGAACCATACTGAATAGCTGTTCCGCCTGATACAAGTTCTTTCTCAGAATATGGTCTTCCGCCATTGCTGTTAATGATAAATCCATTTGATAAGGGAATTTGTGCCGGATTGATCATTACAGCCGGGTATGAATAATCATAAACAGCCTGAAGTATTGGAAAAAGCGCGTCAGGATTTTCAGTCCTGTATTCAAATGCTCCATGGTATATTATTAAAATATAAAATATATGACAGATATTCATCTTCCTCTCCTGACAATAACAAGAAAAACAGTATCGGTTTCCGAAGATGAATTTTTTCCTGCTGCTTCAATTTTAACCGGATATAGACCTGTTAAAATTTTCCCTTTAAGTTCACGGTCGTTTATATCGAATTTAAAAAAACCGGGGTCTAAATTTTTTTGAAGCTCTGAATAGTATATGGTGGATCCTGTTGAATTAAATATTCTTAATTTTATTGTACATGTTTCAAATAGAAAGAGCGGGATTTGAATTGCTCCATTCCCAAGTGTATGTGTAATTTTTTTTGATTCTGTGCGAAATAATCTTTTTTTGCCTTTATCCACACTTATTATATTTTCTCTGCCGGGTGTTGCGTATGGAGTTACTGCAAAATCATGAAGGCTATTAGTATCTATAAGATTAATCCTTGATATTGTAGAATAGCTGTTGAGTCCTTTAGGTCCGGTATCAACTGCACAATCCTGAAGATTTATACTTGTACACGCAGCCCATTGACCTGCCGCTATAGCTGCATTCATACAGTTTGCAATATAACTGTTTATAGAACCGTCTCTATCGCTGTATGCGACAAAATCTATCATACTTTTATTTGCGTATGAGTTGACAGTATCTATGGCTACAACACAATCGGTGTTCCATAGACGGTAATTATTACAGTAAATATCGCGTATGCCGTTTTTATTGAGATCTCCTGCATCATCTGTTTCACTTTCCATGGGTGTAGGAGTAAAATGTATTATTGCAAATCTGTCGTCCCAGGATGTTTCCGGGCGATTCCTGCCATATAGGGTAACCGGTTTGTTTGAAATTTTTTCTGCCGAGCCGTAATACATTGTAACATAGTATTGCGATATATCTATCGATTCAATATCCGGCGTTACTGTAACCTCAACCCACTTGTCAGATCCCCCTGCTGATATTTCATTGATAAGAATACCCGAATGTAATTCCATTGGAATTAACAGCAGTAATAGAAAAGGAGTTATGTTTAGTGTTTTCATATTAGACCTATTAGTTGTTTTTCTCTATTACGTTCTAAAACGGGGAGAGATAAAAATTTTTTTGTTTTTTTGAGATTTTTTTGTAAAAATTCGCATTTTCAACGCGCGGATTTTATTATTTGTATGGATAAATTTGTTTTTTCTTGCAACATACGCACCATATCATAAAATATCCCCTGTTTCATAATACGCCGTAAAGACACAAAATTTTGCGTCCCAACAAAAAAAATTCAAAAAAACAAAAAAATTTTTATTTCCTGTCCGATTCAATCGTATTCTATACAGGGGAATAAAAAAATGAAAACAGCAAATGTACCCCAACTATGTTGAGAAAAAAACTTGCTTTTAGTATCTGACTTATATTAAGATAGCGAAATATAATCGCACTTACATGGGAAATAATAACTACGGAGCTTTTATGACAAAAGAGGAAAAATATGCCTATTGGATTGAATTGGCTCAATATGACCTTGATTCTGCCGCTGCAATGTTTTCAACAGGGCGATGGTTTTATGTGATATTCATGTGCCAGCAGGCAATAGAGAAATGTTGTAAAGGCTTATATACTCTATATATTGATGATAATGTTCCGAAAATTCATAACATCAAAACTATTGTTTCTCGCTTTAAGGATAAATTGCCGATTGCTGTGAGTGAAGATACACTGCGTTTTTTAGATTTTCTTTCCGCACAATATATCACATACAGATATCCTGATTTTGAACAAAGTCCTAATCGGCAGACCGGAGAAGATGAAGCTGAACAGATTTGAAAAAAGACCTGAGAGGTGTTTTTATGGCTATTGATTTTGAAACCGTCAACCGAATAGCGCGAGATTACGCCAAAGATGTAAGTCGTGAACTGCCTATAGAAAAAGCAGTTCTTTTTGGCTCCTGCGCCAGAAAAATTGCAACTGAACTCAGTGATGTCGATATTTGCTTTTTTGTAAAAAGTTATAACGGAAAACGAAAAGTAGATTTAGTAGCGCAAATTCTTGGTATCGGCGGAGAAAAGTATAGCCATGTAGGGTTTGAGCCGATTGTATTTGAAATAACCGAATTACAGAGAGACAATCCCTTTGTTCGGGAAATTCTTGCAACCGGCATAGAGTTATTATAATGAATAATTCTCCACGAATGGGAATGTGAATTTACAAAAAACTTGCTTTTAGTATCTGACTTATATTAAGATAACGAAATATAACTTTTGGAGAAAAAAATGAACACAATATATTCAAAACTTCGAGAGCGCCTTGATACATATTCTTTAGGTTTTCCTGCAACCGAATCCGGAGTTGAAATAAATATCCTAAAAAAAATCTTTAATGAAAGTGACGCCGAATTTTTCATGAACCTCTCCCCAATGCTTGAATCTGCCGACAATATAGCTTCAAGACTTAATAAGCCTGTTGATGAAATCAAAACAAGATTAGAAGATATGTCACAGAAAGGTCTTATCTTTAGACAAAATTCCGACGGGAAATTAAGATATGGCGCAATTCCATTTATGCACGGACTTGCCGAGTTTCAGATAAAAAGACTGGATAAGGAGTTTGCATCTTTACTTGAACAATACTTCAATGAAGGTTTTAATAAAACTATTGCCGAAAGCGCAGACCTTTTTTTGCGCGTTATACCTGTTCAAAAATATGTAGATATAGAACATCGCATAGCATCTTATGAAGATGTCTCTGCAATATTGGATAAAACGGATACCATCGTAGTAACGGATTGTTTTTGCAGAAAGCAGAAAAAAATTCAGGGAGGAGGCTGCTCTCGCCACATAGAAACATGTTTTATGTTCGGTTCTATGGGACAATACTACATAGATAACAATATGGGAAGAAAAGTAACAAAAGAGGAAGCCTTAAAGATCGTAGCTGATGCGCAAAAATCGGGACTTGTTACTCAGCCGGCAACTTCACAGAATCCTTCGGGAATGTGTAACTGCTGCGGAGACTGCTGCGCAGTTCTTGGAGCTATAAAAAAACATCCTAATCCGGCTGAGATAGTCTTCTCAAATCACTTTGCTTCAATTAGTCAGGATAACTGCATTGGCTGTGAAGCATGTATTGATATATGTCCGATGGAGGCTATAAACTTAAATAATTCCGGTCTGGCTGAGGTTAATCTTGCAAGATGTATAGGCTGTGGAGTATGCTTCACTGTATGTGATCAGGAAGCGGCAAGATTAAATGCAAAGGCAGATAAAGATAAAAAAGACGTTCCGGCTAATACAAGAGACCAGATGATAATGATGGCAAAAAAACGTGGTTTGATATAAGTAAAATTTCAAAAAGAGTTATAAAAGATAAATTAAGATAAAACTAATTTTAAGGCAATAATTATGAAAGAATATAAAAAAGAATTTATAAATTTTCTCCTTGAAAGTAATTCACTGAAATTCGGAGAATTTACTCTTAAATCCGGCAGACTCTCGCCTTATTTTTTGAATACTGGAATGCTCTATACTGGGGAGGCAATAAATCGCTTGGGGAATTTTTATGCAAGCGCAATAGTGGACAATATCAAAGACCAATATAGTTCTATTTTTGGTCCTGCTTATAAAGGAATACCTCTTGCTATCGCCACTGTAAATTCACTCTATGCAGATTACAAAATCAATGTAAATTATTCGTTCAACAGAAAAGAAGCAAAAGATCACGGCGACATGGGACTTATTGTAGGCAAAACTCTATCTAAATCCGATAGTGTAATAATAGTTGATGATGTTATAACTGCAGGCACAGCTGTAAGAGAAACCATAGATATTCTTGAAAATCAGGGTAATCCAAAAATATTAGGTGTGGTCATTTCTGTTGACAGAATGGAAAAGGGAACCGGTGAAAAATCTGCAATTCAAGAAATTTCGGAATCTGCAAATATAAATTTTTTCCCTATTGTAAATATACTCGATATCTTAGAATTTTTAAAAGATTCTGCTTTAAGAGAAAAATTTGGGATAAAGAGTGAAATGATAACAAAAATGGAAGAGTATAGATCAAAATATGGCGTTGCATAGCGTCTTAAAAATTATTCAAAAAATTTAAATGAAACTGCTCAGTAAATCTCTCGTCAGCGAAGAATTTGACTGCTCATATATAAAAGAAGAAAAATGCCAATTTGCATTTTTTTTTGCAACGGATCTGTCCCCTCATGAACTTGATATGCTTTTATCTATCGGATGGAGAAAATTTGGGATATATTACTTTAAACCTATATGCAAAGAGTGCAGAGCATGTATCCCTATTAGAATAAAAACAAAAGAATTAATATTATCAAAAAGTCAAAGGCGTGTAATAAGGGATTGCAAAGATGTTCATGTAGATTTTAAAAATTTAGAATATAGAGATGATATTTTTGAGGTTTTTAAAGACCACTCTTATAATAGATTTGGCAAGAATTCCGATAATGAGGATTTTTATAAATCGTTTTATATACAGTCATGTCCGTCAATACAATCGGAATATTATGTGGACAGTAAACTTGCCGCTGTTGGATTTATTGACATCTCCTCAAATGCTTTAAGCAGCGTATATTTTGTTTATAGAAGTGAATTTTCAAAACTTCGGCTTGGAACATTTAGCGTTATAAATGAGACGCAATTTGCTCTTAAACTTGGGCTTAGCTATTATTATCTTGGATATTACATCGAAAATAATAAGAGCATATCATATAAAAACAGTTTTCATATTAACGAAAAAATGTCTTGGGAAACCGAATTGTGGATTCAGGAACAGCACAACAAAGTATAGTCTATTTTAACTTTACGACTGAGCATAAATCTCCTGTATTATCAGAGGCGGATTCTGGATTGAAAAAGTCCGGAGTCCATTTGCCGTCTATTATAAATTTATATCTGTGTATTCCTGAAGAGAGCCGCTTTTCAAGCCTCCAAATTCCATCATAACCTCTTTTCATTAAATCATTTTCAGGATTCCATCCGTTAAAATCTCCAACTAAAGAGATAATTTTTGCCTTGGGATTATATGTTTGGAACAAAATTTTGTTTTTACCGGTAATCTTATAGGTTACAAAAGTCCCATCTATGGGTTTTTCATTCTCAGAAAGAGAGATGTATGATCCCATTCTATCATCCTCTTTAAAGTAATTATTAGGATCTTCAATCCATAAACCATCCACATTAAATTTATATTCCACTTTTCCGGCAAAATCATTGTTAGATAAAAAATGGAACCAAACTCCGTCTCTTCCCCTTGTCATTTTGACCATTTTCCATGATGAAAAGTTCCCTGCAACTGATACCGTATCAGCTTTTCTGTTTTTATAAGTAAAAAGCAGACCATTGACAACTGCAGGTTTTCCTTGTCCAATATTATCAGCAATAAATAATCTGATTTTTTCAGGAGATTTTGCATCCTTAAGCTGCATTAATTTATAATGGTTTGTCATAGAATCATTATCAGGCATTGCTGATAACATAGTAATAGAAAGGAGAATTGCGCCGCCAATTTTATAAAACTTCATCCATATCCTCATGCTTTAAAGAGCAGAAATCAGACCCTTTTCATATCAAAAAATCAACAATTATTATACAAATTTAATCTATACTAATTATCATTAAGATTTACTATTTTGGTTCAATTGTACATATTATATGTCGATATATACTTAAGAAAAATTTATAATGAAATTTTAATTGTTTTTTAATTTACAAAAAATTATATTTGCATTATGTCTCTTAATATGATAATGGAATAATTAATGGCTGTTAAAAAAACCGAGATAAATTATACACCTGAAGAGCTCTCTGAAATTAATCGTATAATTAATGTTATTACAGAGTCCGGTGATATTCATGAAGAGAAAACAGTTGCCCCAACTGCTAATAATATACCAAAAACAATTGATCATGATATCAACGGATTTGATATTGAAGATACGGATATAAATCTCGAAACAGATATTGAAGATATTACCGATAGCATAGCAAACGAAGAGGATATAACCTACCTTAAAGATTCTGATTTGTCATTTGTTGATGAACCCTCTAAAATTGATACCTTTGATGAAGAATTTGAAGATGAAAAACAACCGGATGACATAAAAGAAGATTCTTTCTCTCTTGAAAAAGATGAGGATTTTGATATTCCGGATATTAATGAAATATCTATGAAAGACGGATCAGATCTTCCGGAGGCCGGGTTAGATGATATTTCGTCAATTGAGATAGAAGACTTTGATACACCGGATGAACCAAAGATAGAATCAAGCGGAATAGATGAAATTGATGAAATACCGGATTCATTTACCGATATTGATGATGAAGTACAAACTCCGATTGAAAAGACAGAATCGAGTCCGCTTGATGAACTTGTTTCTCTTGATGATGATTTTGCGGATATAGATAATATCCCGGATGCATTTACCGAAACAAAACGACAAGATAAAATCAAAAACGAGAGGTCGGACGATGATTTTATAGTTGAAGATCGTCATGATGATGAAACTTTAACAATTGAACCCCTTGATGATGATATTGTTGATTATAGTGATAAAAATAAAACGTCCAGCCAAAAGGATTCACGAGGCATATCTCCAGAGATTAGCCTTTCTGAACAAGATATTGCAAGATTAAAAAAATCTATCATACATTTTAATCCTGAAGTAAGAGAGGTTATAAGAAAAACTGTTGTCAATGACATGCTACCTCAAAACAGCATGAAAAAACTCGTTGATATGATAATAACTGGAAAATCCGAAGATTCCATTCGTAAATTTCTTGAGAAAAAATTAAAGACTAAAATAGCTATTGTTGATGAATCGGCTTCAAAGAGAAAAGTTATTACGTCAAGACCTGAATATTCGCGCGAAGGCAGAGAAAGGCAGAAAAAACTGTTTATGCTCACCAGCGCATTTGGCATCACTGTAATTCTATCTTTGCTAATTACAATAATTTCATATCAATTTATTTATAAACCATATATGGCAAAAAAGCTGATTAAAGATGGAGTAGCCCTTATTCTTAAAAGCAGTCAACAGGGAGAACGGTTTGACAGAAAAAATAATTATGACGAAGCTGAAAGATTGTTCCGCGAGGTGGACGAAAAATATAAAAAGGACTATCTCTATGGATATAATGAATATGGAAGAGCTTATTTATGGAATAAGGATTACCGCGA
This sequence comes from Spirochaetota bacterium, assembly GCA_009787025.1. GTDB lineage: Bacteria > Spirochaetota > UBA4802 > UBA4802 > UBA5550 > WRGT01. The sequence goes on along the minus strand of WRGT01000072.1, from coordinate 4,155 downwards.
ATCTGTTGAAAAACTTAACGGAGCTTATCATATAGATAAAAACCATACTGATACAACTACGCTTAACAACCTTGGATATTTTTATGCAAAAACAGATAAAGATTACTTTGAGACATTAAAACCTAATATTAAGGAATGGTACTTCAAAGATAATAAAGATATTCCACGCATAAATTCTCCTCTTGATCTTGCATTTATTTTTTACAGAAGAACTCTTGCAATAGACAATAATAATATTAATGCACTGCTTGGCATTGGAAATGCCTATTTCTATCAAGGGCAATATCTAAATGCAAAAAAATATTATGAAGATATACTAAGGGTTGATCCTAATTCTGTTATTGGTTATTCGGGTCTTCTGAATCTTTATATAGAGAGAGATGCATTTCCGCAAGTAGCTACAATTCTCGCCGATTTGCGTCAAAAAAAGATGCTTTCGGATCTTCCGTCAGCGCTTATTGCAAAATTAGCCGGTTACCTTATTGATAAGAGAGGGAAAGGAGACTCAAATATAAGAATTGATTATGGTGTAACCAGCGGCAGATTAGTTGATAGCAACGATAATACAGATCCGGCAATCATTGAAGTTCTCCATGCATTAAATGACCGGGACCCGGACTATCCTCCTCTCCATATACAGTTTGCCCGTTTTCATAGAGCAAAGAACAATATGTTTGAGATGGAAAGATATTTAGATAAAGCGCTGTCTCTTTCACCGCAATACTTTAGCGCTCTGAATCTCAAAGGAGAATTTTATTATTCCTCTAAAGATCCTGTCAGGGCATATAGATCTTTTAAGGATGCTCTAAATAATTATGGAAACCAGCCTGAATTTACAAGAGACGAATTCTATAAAGAGACCGAGGACCCCGGGAAAACAAATGCCTATCTTGGGAATATATTCTATTACTACTTCGACAAAGTCAAAAGCAGAGAGGGCGGATTAGATGACGAAATTGTAAATAATGAAATTGAAAAAATGGAGAATTACAGTTTTGCTCAAAAATACTATATTGATGCGCTGAATCTCAATTTTGCATCACCGGAACTATACTATAATATGGGGCGGATTCATTATCTTAAAGGAGAATATTCCCTTTCACTCAACTTATGGCTCCATCTCTATGATGATTTTGTAAAATCTCCCGAATTGATGCTTGCACTTGGTAATGCCTTCTACAATTCAAGTAACAGCGCAGGAATAGGGAATTATGATGCTGCAAAAGGAGAATATTTAAAATTACTTGCAGTAATGGAATATGAAGCTGATAAAATAAGAACTGTTGATCTTTCAAAAGCTTCTCATATTAAGTTATTCCAGACCTTATCATCAGCATATAATAATCTTGGAGCTGTTTATCAAAACACCGGCGAATATCAAAAACGGGATATTGCATACTGGAAATCAATTGATTATGCGCAAAAGATGAGTCAGGAAAATGAATATGCCAGAGTAAATCTTGCCAGATCAAATAGAAATGCAGAACCGCTTTTAGATAAAACCATTCCGTTCAGCATTGATATTTATAGAGAGGATATGAGAAATTAACCTGTAAAAAAACTTGCAATTAACGCTATTGCTCCTGAAATGATAAAAACTTTTTTCATTATGTTTTCATTTTTTGATAAAAACTATTATTTTTATAGTATATAGTATATTCAAAACAGTCGAATGCACTTCCGGTTTTTTCTTTTTTATCCAATCTATAAATTTCAATATGATTTTCTGTTGATATTTCAAAGATTCCATCGGATATGATGCTTTTCTTTACTGTGTCGATTTGCAGTTTTTTAAAGTCCTTGCTGATTACATTCAGGAAATTTTCAATCGAATTTTCACTTTCTTCCAAGAAGAATAAAATGGAACAGTGAAATGTTATAATCATGTTTTTATCCGTATCTATGAATAATGCAGGTAGATATTCACCATTGTTGTAATTAATCAATGGCTCGCCGGAATACATGAAACTCGCTTTATCGGAGTAATAGTCCCGCGATGATTCCCAATTATACCTCCAATCAACGAATTTACTGCTTTTCTTATAGTCCTCGCCAAGCGAAATTTTATAAGTATCACTTTTGTAATCAACCGGTATTGTTGATGTTTTCTGCCTGCAACTGCCCACGATGAGCGCAACAGCGCTTATAATGATAATTGTTTTTTTCATAGTCTATATCCATTTTTTGAGGCGTCATGCGGCTGCCGAGTCGCAATTTCATGTTAATTACTATGTTACTCCGACACATAATTTTATCTATCACGCAATACGGGAATTTTATCAGTATTTCCCCAATAGTAATGCAGTATTTTCATGTATATACTCTCTTCTTTAATTTCGCTGCTGCCTGTAATCTCTCCCGCAGATTTCCATGAGTTTTTGTCAACAGATTGGTTTAGTACGACTTCTCCGTTTTTTAAAAGTTGAGATAATTCCATTCGGCAATTAATATCGTAACGAAAAGTGTACGCTTTTATTTTCGGATTATAAAACTCCTCAAAAAGATAATGCAATGTAAAGATTTCGCGCTTGCTGCCTTTTTTCGCATCATAATAATTTATCACTATCTCGCAGCGTAAAAAGATGTCTTCATGTTTGTCCTTTTTTTTAGGCAGTTTTGCTTCTTTCTCCCGCTCGTCCTTTTCCAAACGGATTAAATAGGTTACATATTCTTCTTTTGCTTCGATAATGTCAAGATATTGCGGGATTATATAATCCATAACTGCGAACTGTTCCGGTCCCGCACTGTAAAACGCTGAGATGCTTTTCCCTTCGTAGCGAAATATAAAGGCAAGAACTTCTACGTTAATGCGGCGGCTAAACACTAATTTTGCTTTGGCAGGGTCGTAACGCCCGCCTGCGGCAAGTCCTTTCTGCAATATTTTAAGATAATCGGTATCCCTGTTATATGGGTCTAATTTTAGCCACGATAAACCGCTCGAACCTGCGTAAATTTTGGGAAGCTTATGCAGCATATCCGAATAGCTTATGCGCTGCTCGTCTGTTTCATCTGGAGCGCATTTAACCAAATTAAAACCATTGTCTGTTTTAACGACAATATAGACGCCTAAGTCGATATTTGGCTCTTCATCTACGCTCTTTCTTCCGCCGAACGCTCCGCTTCTGAATATAATCTTTTTGACATGGATCTTAATGTGGTTATCATCGATCCATCCATAAGAACCCGTAACATCGGCAAAGAAATCCAAGCCGTCGCCGGAGCTATAGCGGCTTGTAAAACTCATGTCATTTTTAAATTCTACCCGCCAGCCGAAATAATTACCGCTGCGATAGTTTGCTTTTAGCCGTTCCTGTACCACATATTCATCGATTCTTAGGTTTTTGTTTATGAGTTCCAGACCAATAACCTCATCAACCCGCCAGTGACCGATAATATTTACTTTTTCTTTCACAATGTTATCCCGCTTATTACACTGCCCTACGCACGAAACACTGCATAGCAGCAAAATAATTAATACTTTTATGCTTTTCATGGGTTTATCGTTTATCCTCATTAACTCGTCATTATTCAACAATTTCCAAATCAATAAAATTACCTTTGTCATCAATATACGAACATCTGAAATCGAATTTTCTGCCATACAAAGGACCATTTTTACGATTAATTGCCCTGTCTTCAAAAAGAAAATAATTATCGGTTGCAGAGGATGTTTTATACGAGTCAGCGTAATCAAACCCTTTTCGTTTCATCACAGACGGAACATAGTCATCTACAAATATATATTTGTTATGATAATTTGTATTTTCCATTAGATTTATCAGAAATGTAATACCATTGTTGCCGGTATTCTTTGTGGTTTGGCAGCTGATACATGAAAACGAAAAAAATATAATTAACCCTAATAATGCTATGCCGCTCAAAATGACGATTACTATTTTCATGGTCTATATCCTTTATTTATATTTAGGCTGATTTTGAACAAAGTCAATAAAAATTTTTATGTTATATACTCACTCAAATTTTGGCAAACAAGCAAAAACCCTACAAAAAACAAGTGTGTAAAACGAAAAAACCCAATGCTGTTGTTTAAGCATTGGGTTTTTAGATAATATGGTCAAGCCGCACGACTGATTAGTAATGGTGAGCTGAATATTTTTCAATACTTACACTTCCATCCTATCGACCTCGTGATCT
>WRGT01000071.1 GCA_009787025.1 Spirochaetota bacterium | reverse complement strand
ATTACTTCTTCTACTTTAAAATCTCTTAATCCTAACATCGGTTTACTCCTTTAGTTTTTTTTAGTGTAAACCTATTTCAGGACGAGACAGGAAACATAAAGAGAGTGTTATTTTTTTCATTATCATTACAGGTTGCATATTATTATTTTTTCCATATTTACTTTGCAAAAATTTAGTAATTAAGTCAAGAAAAAATTTATACATTTTCATCTGTGCGCTGAAAATCAAAACATAGACATAAATCCGTCGATCATAGTAATCTTTGAACATGCTGTGTTTAATGAATCCGCAGAGTCAAAAGTTGAAGTAATAGTATAAGATATAAACTTACCGCCTGAACTCTCCTTCGACGTTACATTGCCGTTAGACGAATGTTCATGAACAATATTCCTGATTATATCTATTGTATATGGCGCGTTTCTAAACACAACCTTAAAGACCATCTCTGCCGGATATGGAATCTCTTTCTTTGCCGAACCGGACTCTATCATTTATAACTCTCGTTTAATAATTTTTATAATAGACATTATACCGTTATTTTATTTTAGATTATTTTCTATCATTTACCAGCGCTGCAAAGCTTCTATCATATGAACGCTCGGTCTTCTCTGAGAAAAAACATGCAGGGAACTCGCTGCTCCTTTTATGATAGGCAACACATTCGCAGCATTTACCGTGCCTTGAGCAGCTATAGGTACATGGACATTTTACGGTTTTGTTATGTTCGCAAGACATTGTTTCGGTCCTCCATTAATAAATTTTTTAGGAACACGTGATCCTATTGAGGTTAATACTTCGTAGTTTATTGTTCCTGTTTTTTTTGCAATTTCATCTGCGGAAATACTTTCATCTCCCTGTTTTCCGATTATTACAACCTCGTCATTTAGAGAGACTCCCTCAATGTCTGTTACATCCAACATTGTGAGGTCCATACATACTCTTCCTAAAATGGGAACTCTTTTCCCTCTAACCAGCATTTCACCTTTAGAAGATAACAGCCTGTTTAATCCGTCTGCATATCCTGCCGGAACCGTTGCAACTACGGTATCTTTTTTTGTTATAAAATCGCTCCCGTAGCTTACTGCAAATCCCGCTCCCACATGTTTAAGGTGAATGATTTTAGTCTTTAATGAGAGTACGGGCTTCAGATCAATCTTATTTTTTTGTACATCATCCGACGGATAATATCCATACATAATTATTCCGGGACGAACAATATCCAAATGAGAATCGGGAATATCTATAATACCTGCGCTGTTTGCCGTGTGGAACAGAATTTTATACGGCAGAATAGACTTGAGTTCATCCTTTAGTTTAAGAAACAGATTGAGCTGTTCCATAGCATGAGATTTGTTAGGTGCGTCTGCATTTGCAAAGTGTGAAAATACTCCTTCTATCTCTATAAACTGCAGATCCGATATTCTTTTAATCTCATTTGCTAATGGGAAATATTCCTGCTCCTTTGTAAGACCGTCTGCAAGGAATCCAAGGCGTCCCATACCTGTGTCAATTTTTACATGTATCTTGAGTCTTTTATTGTAAGTTGCAGCCTCTAAAGACAGTTTTTCCGCATCATTAAATGTATTTATGGTTGGGCGTATATTTAATTCAAAGTATTTTGAGATATTTTCAACTGCGCAGTCATCAAACAGGAGTATAGGGGCGTCTATGCCGCAATCCCTCAGGTCAATTGCCTCATTCATTCTTGCAACAGCTAATATTGATACGCCAAAAGACAAGGCTTCTCGAGCTATTGCTTCTGCTCCATGACTATAGGCATCTGCCTTTATTATAGCCATAATATCCGTACCCGGATTTAAAATTTTTTTTATTCCGTTTAAGTTATGCCTGAATGCATTCAAATCTATCTCGGTGTAAATGGGTGAATTGCTGCTATATTTAATCATCTATTCCCCTTCAATATTGCGAAGAATTGTTTTTTAATAAATTCAGTTTACTTGTTACTTTGTCAATTTTTATCTTTTTTATTCATTAGAAAAAAAGAGGGCTATGTAGTTTTTCAATGAGATAATATACTCTAATTTAATTACTGTTTCAACTCTCCACGATGAGTCTCCATAGAGCTGCAGGGTTTTTCTAAATATCTGCTCTGCATCAAGGATTTCAGGGATTGCCTTTCTTCTGTCAAAAAATCCCCTGTTGTGCCTGTCAAAAAACAGTTCCTTCTCGCTCTTATGGAGGCGTTCATCTCCATTCTTGTACATTCTATATGCATCTACTTCATAGTAATTGTTGTATGAATCTATTATATTCAGACATTCCGAGGCTCTGTAAAAGTCAAATATCATCTTTGAAAATATACTGAAATGATCAAGAAGCTCTTTATCATCGGTTAATGACGAGTTTGTTTTTATCAGGTGGTAAGATTTTCTTAATGCCGTAACTATGTTACTGTATAATCTTCTGTTTCTGATCTCTTCTCTGCGCCGGAAGTTATAGAGATTGTACTGAAAATATTTGTACATTGCATCTTTGGCATCCTCCCTTGCCTTAATAAATCTTCCTATTAAGTATTCTCTCTCCTCCTCTTTTATAAATGCCTTTTGTATCTTACTTTTAATATCATTAACAGAAGCTGCAGGTTCGGTGTCGTTTTTTTTAGGAACATCCGCATTTTCCTGACTGAATCTGTGACTCATCAGAGTTGAATAGGCAGTGTTTAAAACGGTCATCTGTTCTGTTGCCCATTTATATCTTTCCGGATTTTTATCAGGATGATACTTCATTGCCATGCTTTTAAATGAGCGGGCTATATCTTCATCTGATGAAGTTCTATTAACTTGAAGTATTCTATAACATTGTTCTATATCCATTAAATGACCTTGTATTCAATGTTCAACGCGCAATGATTATTATAAATTTTTACTGCATTGAACATTGAGCGTTGAACATTATGCATTGTCACATACCGTTAAATTTCAACAATAAAACAATAAATATGGAGGTAATTGCCGTTAGCAAAATTGAAAAGACAAAGGCAATGCGTATAACCTTATTCTCTTCGCCGATCTTGTCGATTGATGCTGCCGCATTCTGTAATTTTGCCGGAGAGATTACGCTTGCAAGTCCGCCGCCGAATGCAAGTCCTGCCATGATAATAATAAGTCCTTTAACCGGCATTGACAGATTTTTAGCTGTAGTCAATGTGTATTTACCAAACATTGCAATTGTAGATGCCTCGCTCCCTGTAATAAAACCGCCGAAGAGTCCGATGAATGCAACTATAACACCGTATGCGTTTTGGAAGAACATGGCAGAGTAGTCTGCAAGGATTTTAACCATGCTAAAGACTTCAAATTTTCCCGTATCCATGCTGTACCCGGACATATTCATTACCTCTCCTATGGCAAAGAATATTGCAGCGGCAAATACGGGACGCGGAGCGCGTTTAAACCATACTGAAAGTGTACTCTTTAACTGTGCGCCGGTAGGTTTTATGAATGGGATTGATAGAATTATACTTATAAAAATCCATGTATATGCCTGCCATAATGCGCGTGTATCAAGAGGACTGCCGTCTGCTGCAAGTCCTGTAACAGGGAGTTTCATTACTCTGTAAAGATAGTTAAAGGCATCCTTTGGAATATTAAATGCTAAAATCAGAACAATGAGGAGCAGCCATGGCATAGACGCTTTCCATAGAGGATAATTTTTTTCATACTCAATCTCTTCTTCGGTAAGCCTGCTTCTATCGATTATCTTTTTTCCTGTTATGATTAAGTATAAAGTCATTACTAAAATGACAGCTAAGCCGCATAGCACTCCTGTTAAAACAACAAGATTATCATACTGATTTGTAAAGAAAGCGACAACGCCTATTACTGCGCCGGATATTATACATGGAAGCCATCCTTCTTTTATGCCTTTCCATTTCCCTACAATCCAAAGCATGGAAAAGCCGATAAGTGTTGATACAACAGGAAGGAGCATGTAAAAAACCATGCCTGCCTGATGAAGGCTTATTTCATTACCTTTTCCAAGAAAGCTGTTTGCTATATCTACAAATACGACAATCGGAGCGCCGAGTAAGGCATAAGTGCATAGTGAATCATATCCAATTGCCGGAAGCGCAATCGCCACATAAGTTGAATATCCCATTGCTAAGAGTATCGGAGGGAGAAGCGATACTGGCGTGGCGCCGACAGCTACCATTAAGGTTCCAAAGCCTATGTTTATCATCATTATCTGAACAGCCCTGTTTTCACTTGCAATGGTTTTAACAAATATAATTATTCTTTTTAAAGCTCCTGTCTTTTCCATATAAGCCATTTGTAAAAGAGATGTTGCGACTATTAAAGAGACAGAAAATGAGCGTATAAATCCTACTGCTGTTGATCTGGCTATTACTTCAAGAGATGTTTGAAAAAAGAGAAATGCAACAATTGAGATCGCCATCCATCCGACAATACCGCTTATATCAGCCGCTTTACGAAATACAATGAGCATACATAAAAGTATTGCAATGGGAAGCAGTGTTAGTAGTAGTGAAGTAATAGTCATAGTATATTCTCCTAAAATTATTTATTTTGTCTATAATAAGATTCATGTCAAAATTAAGATATTTCGTATAGAAACTGCAAATTTTTTAATAAATCCTTATATCTTTAGAAAAAAGATATTTTATCTATGTCAATAAATTAAATTGAATTTAATAAAAAAGTGGACAAGAGAGCCTTCCGGCTCATAATCAACATGCTAACCTTTAATATTGCCTATCGGCTCGAACTTTGCAACCAAATCACAAAGTCCGGCTTGTTGAGCTGTATGTACTGTTTCTTCTACATCATTATATGCTCTGCCGGCTTCTTCTGCGAGTCCTTCATAAGATGAAAATTTAACATATATCCCTTGCGACTTCATCGATTTTTGAATATTTTTACCGTTAAATTTTTTCTTTGCATCATTGCGCGACATTAACCTTCCGCTCCCATGTACATTTGAATAAAATGCTTTTGCCCCGGATTCTGTCCCGCGTAAGAGATATGTCGGCGCCTCCATACTCCCGCAAAGAAATACGGGCTGCCCTGAAGATAAATATTTCTCCGGAAGATATTTGCTGCCGGGCGGGAATGCGCGAGTAGCGCCTTTTCTGTGTATAAGGAGTTTTTTTGTTTCACCATCAATTATATGCTCCTCTAACTTAGCCATACTATGACATACATCATAAACAGTTTCAACCTTTAGCCCGTTTTTCGATCCAAAGAGTTCAAAGATTATTTCGGTAATTCTATGCTTAATAGCAAGCCTGTTTAAAAATGCGATGTTGGCAGCGCAGTTCATGGCTTTAAAGTAGTTTTGTCCTTCATCTGAGTAGAATATGGCATAAGCAAGATCTCTATAAGGGAGATTGTATCCCAATTTTTCTTGAAGTTTTATAAAGTCCCAGATATAATCAGTAGCTATTTGATGTCCAAATCCTCTGCTTCCGCAATGAAGCATAATAACAATTTGTCCTTCACCTGTAATTCCAAAAGCCTCAGCGTTTTCTTTATCAAAAATATTTTTAACAACTTGTATTTCAATAAAATGATTTCCTGTACCCATAGAACCGAGCTGACTAATACCTCTCTCTTTTGCCCTCGCTGAGACACTTGATGCATCATTTTCAGACATCCTGCCGGATTCTTCACAGTATAGCAGATCATTATTATCACCGTAGCCGTTTTTGATTCCCCATTCAGTTCCATAGATCATTGCTTCTTCAAAGTCTGACTCATTAAGCTGCAATATCCCTCCGGTCTCAATTCCTGATGGAATATTTTTATATATTTTACCGACAAGGTTTTTAATCATGGGTGAAACTTCATCAATTGTAAGGCTTGTTGAAATGAGGCGCATGCCGCAATTTATATCAAAACCCACTATGCCGGGCGATATTATACCAATTTTAGGATCAACGGCAACAACTGTTCCATTTGGGGCTCCATATCCTGCGTTTTCATCAGGCATGTATATGGCTGCATCTACAATCCCCGGAAGAGAAGCTATATTATTAATTTGACTAAAAACTACGGAATTTATATTTTGTATAATACTTTCAGAGCCATAGATTCTTATAGGTATCTTCATATCTTGATAAGAATCTGCAGTTATTTCATATTCCAGATCATTAATTTTTTTTAGGCTTTTGATTTTCATCTATATTAATCCATATAATCCATAAAAAAAATTTTAATAAATTTAGAAGCAATAACTATAAAAGCTATTCATATATTTATTATAAAATTTATTTAAAACCTGCTTAATGTATATAGCCCTTTTGTAAACAAAGTATAGATTAATTATTATTAGCGATTTTGTTTGATAAAAATTCTGCCTGCAAAGGGTTTAAATTAAATTTTGTACTAGCCTCTTCTACTAATTTTACCTTATCAGCATTGGGATTCTCTTTTAAAATTTCGCTGATATATCTTATAGTTTTTTCCATAGTATCGTCCATCGCAATTCTCCTTATATAAACTATAACGCTCTCATGTGTTCCGGCTTTAGAATTTTTTCATCTTTAGAATCAATAACCTTATCAATCAATTTTAATACAGAGCTCTGGTCTTTTGGCAGATTAGCCCTTATTGGAAGATAATTTGATGCATGATTAGATGTAAAGTAACAATTTCTTTTTACATTCATGTTCTTTATAATTATCTTCAATTCTTCAAGAAGACCAAATTTATCAGGAAGAATAAATTTACCCTCTTTGTACTCTTTATAAAGCGGTGTATTCGGGAGAATCATTACAGTCAGCGCAGAGGCAAAGTCCGGAGACATTTCACCAAGGAGTTTTCCCGTATCCCGTGCATGTTCATGGGACATCTCTTTTCCGGCAATGCCTAAGAGCACTGTCTGAGAAAGTTTAATCCCGGATTCTATTACCTTTGCGGCAGCTTCTCTCATATTATCAGGGAATGCGCCTTTTCTTATTTTTCTAAGCACATCTTTGTTTCCGCTTTCTATGCCTTGATATACAATAGATAGTCCTGCATTTTTTAATTCTTTAAGTTCTTCCAAAGTCTTTCGTAAAATCGCCTTAGAATTGCCGTATACATTTATAGCTTCAATGGATTTATTTTTTTGTTTGATATAGTTCATTATTTTTAAAATGTCATCTGTCGGGAGTATCAGCACATCGCCGTCAGCCAAGAATGCCTTTGTGAAACCATACCTGTAACTTGACGCCTCATCTATATCTTTTTTTACTGTTTCCCAATCCTTTATCCAAAACTTTGGCTGCAGGTCTTTATATGCACCGCAAAAAGTACACATGTTATGCGAGCATCCTACTGTAACCTGTATAATCATACTATATGCTTCGGACGGCGGTCTTATTACATGTCCTACATAATCCATTTTTATTACCTCAAGAGCGTTTATATTTTATTATATTTAATATGTTAGATCAATCAATAAAAATAATTCTAATTGTTATTTGAAATCTGCAAATTTATAAAATTGAACATTTAGCCTAACAGGTAGTTTATACTGTATTTTTTGCAGATTAGAATCGCATTTTTTCAAGCCTCTCAACCCTGTCTTCAATTGACGGATGAGTAGCCCAGAGCGATACCTTTCTGTTTGAGCTGATCTTTGCAATTGCAAAGGAATCTTTCTTTGCCTGAACCTGCGCACCGTTTGCAAGCGCTTTAAGAGCATCTGCCATTGCCTGCGGAGATGTAGTCTTTGCAGAACCGGCATCAGCCCGATACTCTCTGTACCTTGAAAATGCAGCAAGCGGTATAGTAGCAAGTATCATAAAAAATGTCTGAAGAAGATTTACAACTAAGAAATAGGCAAAGAAACCAAGCCCCCCTCCATTATCGTCTTTTAAGAAGTTGTTGATTGCTGCGGCAATTATACGTGAAAGGAACATTACAAGCGCGTTGACAATACCTGTCAGGAGAGTCATGGTAACCATGTCGCCGTTTGATATATGAGCTATTTCGTGACCCGTTACTGCTTCTACCTCTCTTTTATCCATTGAGTCCAGCAATGCAGTTGAAAAAGCTATTAACGATTTTTTCTTTGTAGGTCCGGTAGCAAATGCATTCGGTTCCGGAGAATTGTATATCCCAACTTCGGGAACGGAAGGTAAGCCCGCTTTTTTTGAAAGGCGCGCTACCATATCATATATCTCTCTTAACTGATAGTTTTGTTCGTTTGCTTTTATTATCTGAATATTATAAGCTCTCTTTGCCATCCACCTGCTGATAGCAAGGGATATAAAGGCGCCTGCCATGCCAAAAACTCCGCACATAATTGCAAGCCCGGCGACTCCCGACGGGTCAATTCCAAGCATAGGTAAAACGACTGAGAGTATTATACTAACGGTCATTATTACAAGAAAGTTTGTTAATAAAAATAGACCTATTCTTTTTAACATGTTATTCCTCTTTTAATAAATTCTTATTTATGCTTTGTGAAGATATTTTTATCTCAAGCATTTTCAATATGGTTAAGATATATAATATGCTTAAATAGTCAAGAATTATAGTCTATTTTTATATACTTGAAATTTACAGGTTGTACTAAAAACGATTTGATGGTATTGATAGTTTTATTTTTAATATTAAAACCTGTACAATTTGTTTATTTCACCATGGGGTATAACAGAGGTAAAGTGAATGAGTAACAATCATTCTGCATCCCCACAACTGTCCGTTTCCTCCTCGTAGTAATAAGAATAATCTATTCCTTTCATGAGCATTTCGCGATCGTTTATTCTATCCGTTAAAGCAGTTTTTATCAAGGCTTTTATATCCGCGCTGTCCGTCACACTTGTTTGCATAGCGGCAAGATATGCTTTTTTGCCGATTGCGCTCCAATCCACGCATTTTTTTAGATTCTTTTTCAATATCAAATCAAGCCATATCCGCGCGCTTCTGCCGTTTCCCTCCATAAAAGGGTGTGCGACGTTCATTTCAATATATTTATCCAATATTTCATCAAGGGTATTTTCGGGCATTCGCTCTATAAGCCTAAGAGTTCCGGGTAAAAAATCAGCGGAAGCGAACATAAATTTGCCTTTGCTGATATTGAGTTTTCTAATTTGTCCCGCAAAATCGTAAAGCCCGCCGAATAAATAGGCGTGAATTTGTTGCAAGCCCTTAACCGTACCGACCTCGATTTCGTTTATTAAATTGCTTTCGAAAAGAGTATAAGCCTTTTTTTTGCTTTGACCGTCGATTGTATTGTCGCTGTATAAAAACCAATCCAAAAACGGCGTCGATTTGTTGTTTGGAAATTGCTTTGCAAGGTTCACAACGCCGCCGCTGTCTAAAGCGTCGGTTAGATACCTTTTGCCGTCGGCGGCAGTAAATTTCAGTCTGTGAGTGGCGCTCACAAACTCATTTTGCTCGTCTATGTTTTGATTTTTTGCTAAAAGTCATCTAAATGTTTAAAATTGTCAAAAGATGTCATAAAAATGTAAAAATGTTCTTTCCCGCAATTAATTTAAACGCAATAGTTAATTTAATTGACCAATGTCTGCACACAGGTTATATAAGACAAAAATAAGTTTACAATGTTCATTATAACAATCATTGTGCGTTGTGCATTGAAAATAGGAGGTGTTTTATGAATCAGCCGGAATTAACTGCGCAAGCTTTGGGTATATTGAGAAATCCTGCTACATTTCAGTGGTATTTTATTCCGTTGTTTGCATTTGCCGTCTATATCTATTTTAATGAAATCTCTAACAAAAATTGGAAAGGTATAGCTGCAGGTTTATCTCTCTATATGGTGCATTGGTTTTATGAAATATTAAATGCCCTTATACAACATTTTTCAGGTCATGCCCTTTGGACTGTTCCTGCCGGTACTTCGTTCCTTCTTCTTATTGGCGTAGGAGTTGAATTGAGTATTATGTTTTCTGTTTCGGGTCTTATTTTTTCAAAGATACTTCCAAGCAATCCCAAAGAGAAGATACTGGGGATCAATAACCGCATATTTTTTGCAGTGGTAAATGCCGCATTTTTTTCAATATTTGAAATATTTTTAGCAAAGACTCCGGCGTTTCATTGGGTTTACCCATGGTGGGGTTCATTTACTGTTTTTATCACAGTATATATTCCGTTTTTTCTTGCAGCTAATTTTGCATTTGATTGGCAGCCGAAGAAACAAAAGGTTTTTATCGGATCGCTGTTTTGTATTAATGTATTGATGCTTGTAGTTTTTGCCGGAATTCTTAAGTGGATATAGAACGCAATGTTCAGTGTGCAATGGGATCTATCATAAAAACGGGGCACGCAGATGACGCAGATTTAGGAGAGATTAACGCAGATTTTTTTATGGTCATTTTAAGAAGAAACGGTTTTTTATTTCGCCATTGGTAGCCGTATTTAAATTTTTAACTATGCACAGCAATAATATAAAATTATTCTACTGAATTGCTACGCTGAGTTTGTTTAACAGTACAGCGATGAGGCAAGAATAAGAGATATTAATATAAATTTTTTATATAGAGGATTAAATTATGAAGAAAAATTATTTTTTTACAATTGTCGTAATATTCGTTTTTGCGTTTATTGTCGCGTCTTTTAGCGGTTGCGGAATAGTTAGAGATGTGACGTATATAAAACAAACAACGGTCGGTGTAAGTAATGTTAAAACAGAACAGGAAACTGAGTCTGGAATAAAATCCAAAAGAAAAAATATAAAAATAAATAATGTTAAAATAGTGCAAAATGTCATATATGCTCCGGAAATAGGTTATGATTCAATAAGCAAAGAAGAGAGATTGAAATACTCTGACAAAACAGACAAGAAATATGGTCTTTTCAGGTATAGATTTTATTATGACTATTTAACTCCTGAGGTAATATTAGTGTTTATAGATGTTGATTCTAATTTTTATTTTGAGTCTGCCGTAGATCAAACAGGAGTAAAGTTTGAATTGAAGAGTTCCTGGCCTAAAGATAATTTGTTTGGCGGTACTGCCCTATATAAGGAATTATATACGATTTATTTGCCGTTTGAATATGTGAAAGCTAATAAAGACAAAGGGATAGTTATAGATCTAATAAGTAATTCAACCGGACATACAAATAATTTAGGCGCGGCTTTTTTTTCGGAAGCTGAAAATCTCAGCAGAACATTTCATATCCCGCAATTTTATATAAAAGGATTTTTGTCTGCTATTGATAAATATAAACCGGAACAAAATAAGTAAAATTTATTTTGAAGGGAGTTGCACGGAGTTTTATCGGATTATTGTGTAATAGCGAAATAAACAAAATTTTAATAGCAATTTCAAAAAATACAATAAAGGAGTAACAATCATTGTGCGTTGTGCGTTTACCATTGTGCATTGAACATTGAAAAGGATTTATGACAGTAAAAAACATTCCCGACAGAAGAGATATTAAAGATCAGTTTAAATGGGATCTTACTCCGTTGATGAAAAATGACGATGAGTGGGAGAAATCCTATAAAGAACTTGATTCAAAGATAAACGGTTATAACAATTTTAAAGGCAGAATGGGCGAGTCTTTAGAAACTTTTAGAACTGCGCTTGAATTTGATATTGATATTTCACGAGAGATTGAAAAGATATATACATACGCTCATCTGCGAAGCGATGAGAATAAGGCGGATCAGTTTACGCTCGCCATGTATCAGCGTTCTGTAAACCTCTATACAAGAATAACAGAGCTGTCGAGTTTTATGACGCCTGAAATACAGGAGATTGATGATAATCTTATCAGGTCTTACATGGAACATGAATCTATGAAAGATTTTAAATTTTATCTTGAAAAGATTTTAAGGTTTAAGCCTCATACGCTTTCAAAAGAGATTGAACATGTAATAGCAATGATGGGAGAGATTGCAGGCGCGCCTTCACAGATATTCAGTCAGCTTGATAATGCCGATATAACATTCGGCTCAATCAGAGACATTAATGGGGATGAGATTGAGTTGAGTCATGGTAATTTCAGCACCTTTTTACAGAATCCCGACAGAGATATAAGGAGAAAGGCTTTTTTTCAATACTATCAATCCTACGAAAATCTAAAACATACTGTCGCTTCTACGCTTGACCATTCAAATAAGAAGGATGCTTTTTATGCAAAGGTAAGGAGGTTTAATAACAGCAGAGAGGCTGCGCTCTTTTCTGATAATGTTCCAGAGAAGATATATGATAATCTTGTAAAGACAGTCAGAGAGAACATCAATCCTATCTTTAAATATCTTGAGTTTAGAAAAGACGCCTTAGGCGTAGATAGACTGCATTTCTATGATACGTATGTTCCGATTGTCGGTAATGTGGACTTTACAATGAACTATGAAGATGCTGTTGCGACGTGCGCAAAAGCTCTTAGCCCGCTTGGAGATGAATATACGGGTATAATGAAAAACGGTCTGTTAGGCGGATGGGTTGACCGCTATGAAAATAAAGGGAAGAGGAGCGGGGCATATTCATCGGGGTGCTATGACTCGCCTCCCTATATTCTGTTAAACTATGAAGATCAAAATATTAACAGCCTCTATACATTGATACATGAGGCAGGACATTCCATGCACTCTTACTATTCCAAACATGAGCAGCCGTATATAAACAGCGACTATACAATATTTGTTGCAGAGGTAGCTTCAACATTTAATGAAACGCTTCTCAGCAGATACCTGTTAGATCTGTACAAAGACGATACTAAGATGCAGGCATACATTCTTAACAGGGAGATTGATAATATCAGGGCTACTTTGTTTCGGCAGACTATGTTTGCAGAGTTTGAAATGAGGTCGCATAAAATCGTTGAGGATAACAATCCGTTGACTCTTGAGGTCATCAGGGCTGAATATGGGGAGCTGCTAAAAACATATTTTGGCGATAAACTTTTCATTGACGATGTGTTGACCTTAGAATGTTTGCGCATACCGCATTTTTATTCGTCGTTTTATGTTTATAAATATGCAACAGGTCTATCTGCCGCTATAGCTCTGACAGAAAAGGTTATCAATGAGGGGGAATCTGCGCGGGATGCATACTTGGACTTTCTTAAGCTTGGCGGGAGTAAATATCCCCTTGACGAATTGTTGATTGCAGGCGTTGACATGAGTTCAGCCGAACCTGTTGAGAAAGCTATCACACACTTTGGAGGATTAGTAGATAGATTTATTGAGGTTTATGGAAGGCTTTGAAGGCGAAAGAAAAATATTCCTACTAGTATTATATAGAATTATCTGCGCGGCTGTGAAATAAAATCCGGGAAATAACATTGAATTTACTGCTTGACAATCTTCCCTACATTCGTGTATATTGACATAGATATGTAAAATTAAACGCTCGTTTATTTTAGCATATCTATGTAAAATTAAACGAAAGAGCAATTAATGGAATTTGAAAGAACTATTGAGCCTGTTATAGAGAGAATAAGCAAGGGATTCCCTGTGCTTCTGCTGACCGGAATGAGGCAAATCGGCAAAAGCTGGATTATGGAACATCTTGGAGGCAAGAGCCGTAAATATGTGTCGCTTGATGACCTTAAAGCAAGGGCATTGGCAAAATCCGATCCTCAGAGATTTATAGAAGAAAATCCGCCGCCTGTGATAATAGATGAAGTGCAGTATGCACCTGAACTTTTTACATACATCAAAATCTATGCGGATAAAAACAGGAAGGAGGGATTGTTTTGGCTGACAGGCTCACAGAAATACCACCTTATGAAAGGGATACGGGAAAGCTTGGCAGGACGGGTTGCCATACTCAATATGCTCGGTTTTTCATACAAAGAAATCATAAAGAAGCCTAAGGAGTCTGTGCCGTTTTTACCTTCGCTTGATTTGGCGAAAAAAAATCCTTCAAGCAAACCTTTGACTTCGCCTGAACTGTTCCAAAAAGTCTGGCAGGGTTCTTTCCCGCGTATTATAACTAACAAAAACGCGATGGAAGCAAGAAAAATTTTCTATGATTCATATATTCAAACCTACATTGAAAGGGATGTAAAGGACTTCTATAATATAGATAATGCGTTGAACTTTTACAATTTTTTAGTCGCTGTGTCTGCAAGGACCGGACAGCTTGTCAATTACTCCGACCTCGCACGCGATGTTCATATAGACTTGCGGACTGCTAAGCTGTGGCTTGAAATTCTGGAACGCTCGGGTATTGTCCAACTGCTTTATCCATATAGCTCTAACATTGCAAAACGTACCATAAAGACTCCAAAGCTTTATTTTCTTGATACAGGGCTGGCATCGTATCTCTGTTCGTGGGATAGCGCAGATGCCCTTAGAAATGGAGCGCAGAGCGGGGCTATGCTCGAAACTTACGCTTTCGCGGAAATCTTGAAATCCTACTGGCATAACGGCGACAAGCCTAACATATACTTCTATCGTGATACGGACCAGAAAGAAGTTGATTTTGTAATTGAAAGGAATATGACACTCTACCCAATAGAAGTGAAGAAAACCGCCAATCCCGGGTCAGATGACTATAAGTCTTTTAATAACATATCGGTTTTCAAGAAGCCTATTGGAACAGGAACTGTAATCTGTCTGTATGGAAAAACTGCATCCATAGACAAAAATGTAATATCTGTTCCAATATGGGAGATATAGGGCAAATTACAGATTACAAATTACAATGTACAAATTTTATTTGAAGAGTTTTCTCATTCGGCATCTAAAACATTATGAAGCATTGAGGAAAAGATTATACAAAAAACATAGTTGACAGAATAAAAAAAAGATATAATGTCTAAATATGAAACTCAATATTCCTCAAAAATATCAAAAAGATATAGAAATAGCCATAAGCATACTCAAAAATGAAGGATGCCAATCAATTTATTTATTTGGTTCGCTGGTAACCGGAAAAAACCATGATGGGTCGGATATTGATATTGGTATTAAAGGGCTTCCCAAAGGTAAATTTTTTGAAGTATATTCTAAATTATATTTTGACTTGGAAAATAACATTGATTTGGTAAATTTTGATGCAAATTCTGATTTTTATTCAATGTTGGATAGAATAGGTGAGGTTATTCAAATTGGATGAAGCCGCAAGAATAAAAGTAGAACATGAGATATCACGGATAGATAAATTATTTAGAGATGTAATGCCGTTGTTGAATTTATGCAAAATAAAGGAACCTGACATTATAGAAATGACAGCAGCGGCTCAAGTGTTACATTTTTTGAATTATTCATAGAAAACAATTGAAAAATGAAAGCCAAGAATTTAACAGCCGCTTTAATTTGTATTCTCGCAGTCTTTAATATATCAGCCTCAGATTCATGTATTGACAGATGGGAAGAGTTTTCTCATTCGGCAGAAAAAGCTCAACTCGCAGAGTGGATGAGAGATACAGCCCGGAACATTCTCAGCAAAGACAAAACTCCCCCTGACCTTAACATATCCTTGCCTGCGCAGCCTGACTGTACAGGCTTGTTTATTACTCTTATAAAAAATAGAAAAGTCCGCGGATGTTTTGGCGCTTTTAATCACAATAAAAGTTCTTTCTACGCCATACTAAGGGATTATATTAAGGGAGCTTTGTCGTATGATCCGAGATATGAACCCCTTGAAAAACATGAATTTAAAGATACGGAGATAATTTTAACAATAGCGTCTAATATTGAGCCTGTCAATGATATTAATAGTGTTGACATATCAA
Source organism: Spirochaetota bacterium (assembly GCA_009787025.1). GTDB lineage: Bacteria > Spirochaetota > UBA4802 > UBA4802 > UBA5550 > WRGT01. Next base: position 54,289 of record WRGT01000071.1, on the reverse strand, counting down.
ACTATGGTCTTTTTATTGAGTGTGAAGATTTATCAAAGCTGGTAATAGTTCCTGCAGAGTACAGGACAATTTCCAGAGTAATGAAACTTACAGGTAATTCCCAGTGTAGATTTTATAAATTCAAAGGAGTTACAATTAAATAAAGACAGTTTTTTATGGAGGAGAATAGAATGAAACGATTGAAATTATTATTTGTTTCTTGTTTACTTTTTATCGGGAGTATATTTATAGACAGCGCGTTTTCTGACGGAGTAGTAAACGAAGATGGCAATACTGTTTATACGGACAATTTACCTAAGCTTGAAAAATCGTACATTGAAGGAACTATAACCGATTACAGTACACGCAAGCCTGTTAAAGGCGCAACGGTTGAGTTCAAGAATGCAAGCAGGGGTGTGGGCTATTATAAAACAGAAACGGATAGAAACGGTTATTATAAGATAAATGATTTTATAGCCTATATAAAATATGATATTGAGATTACGGCTCCCGGATATGTTTCATATACCGAAACTGCCAGTCTATCGCGTGTGAAGAATGATATAAGGCTTAAGCCCGAATCTATTATAACCGGAACTATTAAAGACAGCAGCGGAAAGCCATTATCCGATGTTGAGATTAAGGTAAACAGAGATTATTATTACAACTCATCTACGTTCAATCCAAGATTTGTTAAATCCGACAACAATGGAAATTATAAAATAGATAAGCTCGTTTCCGGACACTATATGGTTACATTCAGTAAATCCGGGTATATTGCAGAGAGCGCAAGTCTGAATAATATAAAAGAGGGTGAATCATTTAATCTGGCTATGGTCATGTATAAGCCTGCAGTAATATCAGGGAAGATTAATATCAAGGATATTAATTCACCTGCTGTAAATATAAATGTTACGGCATCGGGAAGATATAACTACTCTAATGAAAGTTTTCAGGACGGATCATTTCAACTGGAAGATATTAAACCCGGGACATATACTTTAATACTATCCCATCAGGGATTTAATAAAATCGAAAAGACCAATATAACCGTAACCGAAGGTAAGAATGTAAGCGGACTTAACTTTGATATTGAGGCAAAATCTCCCGAGATCAGGGTCTATTCTTACAGATATACATTTACTCCGGGAAATGAGATTGAGTTTAATCTTAGAAGTCTCAGGCTTGATACTGTTCATGTTAAAATATATCAGGTACCTGCGAGCATACTCATAGGAGGAGCAAGAGATCCGGAATCCTTAAATCCCGGCGCTTCGGGTTTAAAGACTGTTACGGAGTGGGATGAATCTGTCAAAAATTTTGATCCGTATGAGTGGATGTATTATACGGTTAAGGTAAATAAACCTCTCCCTGCCGGCGGTTACTGTATTGAAGTAAAGGGCAGCGGGAATACTTCGGCGCGCCAGTTTTTTACAGTTACAAATGTCGGCGTAGTTCTTAAAAGATCGCCTGAGTCTGTTACTGCGTATGTTACCGACCTTGTGCTGAATAAGCCTTTGAAAAACATTTCCGTTATATTTTACAATGAAAAGCTCAAGGATAGAGATGATAATAATAATGAATATGATTATGATGGAGCCCGCGAATTATTCCTTTTGGAAAATCTGCCTGTAACGGTTTTAGCCAAAGGGAAAACAGATGAGAACGGCATATACACAGGAAAACTTTCGTCGCAAAAAGAGATGTATATGCTTGCAGTATCGGATGAGGGGAGTTACTCTATCTGCGCAAGCGGTTCGTCAAACTATTATGCTTCGGAAAAGGATAAACTGTATATATACACCGATAGACCGGTTTACAGAGCCGGAGACAAACTCTTCTTTAAGATAATCGCCAAGACGCTCGACGGTAAATTTAAACCGATTAAAAACAAGACTCTATACTACTCAATACAGACATATAGTTCCGATGGGAAGCTCGCCGAAGGTCGTTTGAACCTTGATGAGTGGGGAACTGCAAACGGATCAGTACAGATACCGCAGAATTTTAGCCTTGGATATTTTACTATCAAAGCCGGTTTTTCGGAGGATAACCTTTATGGGAGCGGGTCATTTTATGTTGAGCAGTATAGAAAACCGGAATTTAAAATTGATATAATTCCGTCAAAGGACTTTTTCATCAATGGCGATATGGCAGAGTTTAAAGTTGAGGCTAAATATTTTTTCGGCGCTCCGCTTAACGGCGCTCTTGTTAAATATACGATTTTTGAAAAAAAGATTGAAGATATGGACAACAGCTATGACGAGACATATAACCGCAGCAGTTCATATTCAAGGATTAAGCTTGAAGGTGAGAAGTATGCGGATGCAGGGGGCGCTGCTCTGATAAAAGTTGCATCCGGAAATTATCCATACGACAGGGAGATTACGCTTGAGGCGTCTGTTACGGATAAATCGAATATAACAATAACAACAAGTAAGACTGTCAGAGTGGGACGCGGAGAATACTTTATAAAACTCAATCCTGAGGAAAACTATTTTGATGCTAAGGGCGATAAGAATATTAAAGTATTTACTGCAACGCATGCAGGTAAGCCGGTCAGCGCTAGCCTTGAAATAAAACTGTTTAAGTATATTTGGAAACCTGTTCAAAGGGTCTATGTGCAGGACAGCAGACCATTCTTTTCAAAGAAGATAACTACCGATAAGGATGGTAACGGCGTGATTTCTCTTCCCCGCGACTTTAACGGCTATGGCGAGTATAATCTTGTAGCGCAAGGTGTTGACTCAAGGAATAATAATATAACAGGCTCGAAGGTTATATGGATATACAGCGACTATGGCGGCAGCGAAGACGCAAAATATAGAGAACTTGAGGTTACCCTCAATAAAACGTCTCTGGAGAAGAGCGGCAAGATTACATGTTTGGTTAAAAGTAAATTTACGGATTCTTACGTTATGCTGTCACTTGAAGGACGAGATGTTTATCAAACAAAGGTCATTAAAATGGATAAACATGCTGTGTCCGTAACATTTGATATAGATACAAAACTTGCTCCGAATCTTTTTATAAACGGCGTTATGCAGAGAGGGAGAGCACTATATACTACAAGAAGCGAAGTTACAATACCTGTAGAAGACGTTAAGCTTGACATTGCGCTTAAGCCTGATAAAGCAAAATATCTTCCGGGCGATAAAGCTAATATAGGTATTACTGTAGTCGATTCTGCGGGTAAACCCGTATCTGCAGACCTTTCATTATCAGCGGTAGATGAATCTATCTATTATATCAGATATGATGCAACGCCTGAAATTTCAGGTTTCTTCTATTCAAAGATTTCAAACTGGGTCATTACTACATATTCATATCCCATAACGCTTTTAGCAGGAAGCGGAAAAGACGGAGAGGTTAAGGTCAGAGAAAATTTTAAAGATACTGCCTTCTGGACTGCAAATATCAAGACAGACCAGGATGGAAAAGCTGCTATCTCATTTACTCTTCCGGATAACCTTACAACATGGAGGCTTACTGCGCGCGGTCATGATCTTAAAGGACGAATGGGCGAGGTGAGGGAAAAATTTCTATCTACTATGGATCTTATTGCACGGATAGGTAAGCCCAGATTTTTTGTTGAAGGAGATAAAATAGGAATTATAGGGATTGTTAATAATAACACAGATTCTGGCATGAGTGAAATAACAACAGAGATGAAGATTGACGGCAAGGTTGTTAAGGCTGATAAAGACTTTAAGATGAGTCTCCCTGAGTTTGGTTCTGCAAGTAAAAGTTATACATTTACGGTTCCCGAAGATAAAAGCGCAGTTGCTCTTGAATTTAAATCAACATCCGGGAATAAGGGCGACGCGGTTAAACATACAATTCCTGTTGAAAAACGCGGTTTAAGCTATGTAATATCAGGCGCAGGAGATATGCAGAATAACAGGGAGATTGTGCTGAAACCTGTTAAAGGGAGCGACGATTTTGAATTTGTCCCTGAGGAGATAATACTTTATGTTAATCCGTCGCCTGTTATGCAGATGATTAAAGCGGTAGAATACTTGAGCAGGTATCCATACGGATGTGTTGAACAAACAATCAATAAAATAATACCTATACTTGCAATGCAAAACCTTCTCTCTTCCGGGAACTATTCTCAAGTGATTCCCGATGAACTTAAAAAGAACCTTAATACAATGATACCGGAGGGTATCAGCCGCTTGGAAAAGGCTCAAAACTACGACGGCACATGGGGCTGGTGGGAAGGCGATAGAGGTAATGTCTATACTACAGGCTTTGCAATATTTTCACTTTTTAAAGCAAAGGGATTCGGATATAAAGTAAGCGATAGCGTATTAAATAATGGGCAGACCGCTTTGAATCGTATATTTGAATCTCCGAGTAAGATGAGCAGCAACGAGTTAGCTTATTTAACCTACATAAACTCATTATATAAAAAGTTTAATTACACAGTATTTAAAAGGGTAGCAAATTCTAAGGATTTAGGTCCGTATCAAGCGGCTAATTTGATTAAAGCTGTAAACAATATTAAAGGGAAGGGCGTTTTACAGAGGGATGTAGAAGCTGAAGTTAATGATGCTTTAAAGCTGCTTAATAAAAAGATACAGGAAACTTCACAGCGTGATTCTTACGGCATATACTGGAGCGCGGCACAGGGTCAGTCATGGGATTGGCCCGGAAGCAACACAGAGATTACAGCCCATGTACTGTCCGCTTTAGTAAGCTCCGGCGATAAATCTTCCTTAGTCTCTCAGGCTGTTGCATCGATCTCTAAGAGATTTAAAGACGGCTACTGGGGTTCAACGAAGGAATCGGGGACAGTAATCCTTGCACTCTGCGATTACCTTACGGCAAATAGTATGAGCTATAAAGAGTCCGGTGAAGTTGAATTTTCATTGAATGGAGAGAGGTTAGAGAAAATATCATACAACGTTAACTCCGCGCCGGGTTCTCTTAAGAAGGAGATTAAATTAGATAAAAATAAAAAATCAGACAGCTATAAACTCACTGCGACAGGAACAGATTCTTCGCATACAACATATTCCGCAGCATTAAGAGGTATTCTATACTTTAAACCTAAGGGTGTATTCTCATTATTTAAATCCGAGAAGAGCGGCATAGAGGCTCTTTCTAATGGAGTTACTGCAAGGAGAGAAATATCATATCTAAACAGGGTTAAGGATATGAAGATGCAGGAGTACCTTGTGCCTCAGAATATTGATGATAAGAGTAAGATAAATGTGGGAGATGAATTATTAGTAAGGATTAAATTTAAAGCGGTGGATAAGTTCGGATATATGATTTTGCAGGATTTCCTCCCGGCAGGTTTTGAGGTAGTGAAAGAGAGCGCCTATAACGAATATCAATCATACTCACATATTGAGAGAAGAGATAACAGGATGGTATTCTTTTTTACTAATATCGAAAAAAATAGAGAATATGAAGTAGCATATATAATGCGCGCTGAGCTTCCCGGGTCTTTTATGATGAGACCTTCGAGGATTGAATGTATGTATGAAGAGAGTATTCAAGGGTGGTCTCTGCCTGCGGCATTAGACGTTCAAGATGAGAAACAGAAATAAAGGGAATCTTAGCCTTTGTCTGTTTTGTGTTATCATTTTTACTGCTCTTCTTACGGGACTAAACGGCGAAAAGTCAGAGAAGAGCAGTAAAGTAAAAATACTTATTTTTTTAAAATATGTAAAATTACTAAAGAGCGGAGATATAGGTTCTATAGAATTGTCGTTCCCCGGCGGAAGCGATATTGATATAGACGGCAGAAGAGTTTATTGTAAAAAATTATCTCTCTCTTTTGTAAACAATTCTTTTATAATAAAAGGCGATGATAGAATTATTAAAAACAGTAATTTAATAATCTATCCAAAAAAAATAAGGTCTCTCTTTATATTTGAATTAAATGAAGAGAAGCGAACATATCCGCTCCCGCTTTTTATCAATGCAAATAAAGACTTGGTTGAATTTTCAATTGAAGAGGATGTTGATCAATATGCCTTAGATTCGGCATGGAGCGAACTTGGTTATATTCCCGAGCAGAATTTAGAAGCGCTTTACTCTCTTGCGTATATTATTAAAGCAAGATCAGAATTCCCATATTTGAAGAACAAACACAATGGATATGACTTTTGCGATCTTACGTGCTGCCAGACATATAGAGGATTAAGCGGAAAGACTTTTCGCGATGACATATCCGTTAAAACAGATAATATAAAGGACGGACTCTTTTTTCATTCGTCAAGCGGCGGCAGACTCTTTACCGAATATATATTCAATAATAAGGAGAGAGTCTATCCGCCGCCAAAGGATGTAATCTTTTCGGAGAATTTTGTACTGAGCAGAAATAATTTTAAGCGCTGGGAAGCGTCTATCGCTGAGATTGAACTCATGGATATATTGTATAAGGAGAGACCGGTCTCATTAAAAGATATTAAGTATGACAGAGAGAGGGAGTTAATATTTATTTCAACAAGCGCAGGCGATGAAGAGGTATCTCCTGAAAGTTTTCGTCTTAAAATCAATAGAGTAAAGGGCTGGAATTTTATTAAAAGCAACAATTATGTTTTAGCAAATAAAAACGGTGATTATATATTCAACGGCTCCGGGCTTGGGCATGGCGCAGGCATGAGTCTTGAAGGAGCGGTTCAACTTGCAGAGAGAGGCTATTCGCGTTATGAGATACTTGAACATTACTATCCGGATATTCAATACAAAGCAGATAATGATACCGTTGATTATAGATTTCACTATATTGTCTTTGATTATACTACCGAAGAAACAATTAGAAGTAATTTAAAAGATTCTTTCAGAAACAGGATTATACCGTGCGGTTCTATTTTCAAATTATTTGCGGCAATATACTTGGCGTATGAACGAACAGATCTGTTTTATAATCATATATATACATGCACGGATAAGCACGATGATAAAGCTATGCCTGAGTATTGCTGGTATAAAAAAGGTCACGGCAGAATGAACTTGGTTAATGCTCTGTCTCATTCGTGTAATAAATATTTTGCATCGCTCTATAGATACATAGACAGGGACGACTTTAATAGATGGCTTTCTAAATTTATTGCAGAGTATGGCATTAAATTGCATATACCTGAGATTAATAACAAATCCGATTTTCCATATATATTAGCCGGATTAAATTTTAATGTAACAATAAGCGTAACCGGTTTAATGAAATTGAACAGATTTATTTATGCAAAAAATACGGAACATTCTTCGGAAAAATTTGTTATGATTTTTAACGCTCTGCATAAAACATTTATAGACGGTACTGCAAAAGATAAAGACAGCGAATCTCAAAAGAGTTTATGGGGCAAAACCGGAACTGTTATTGCAGGGACAAATAATCACTATGGATATGGGATTTTTATCGGCGGTTCGGACTCTGCCGGGATAGTTTCAATTTTTAAAAAAAGTACAGGAGCAAATGCTGCTAAGGAATCGAAAAAGATACTGATAAACTTATAGTGAATTAATCCGCTTTTTCTCTCTCAATATTTATTGACAAATATTCTCATACTTATTATATTTATAATGAGATAATATATTCAAAATTTAAATAATTTTTTTGAGGTTTATTATGGAAAGCAAAAAAGTGAAAGCAACCAGCGTTACTGTAGTTCAGCAGATGACTCAGCAGGATGCCAACTTGGCAGGTAATGTTCATGGAGGCGTTATCTTAAAGCTCATTGACAATACTGCAGGCGTAGTAGGAATGAGGCATACAGGTGCGAATGTTGTTACGGCATCTATTGACAGAGTGGATTTTCATTCTCCCGTATATATTGGCAATCTTTTAAGAGTAAGCGCAAGCATCAATTATGTAGGGAAAACGTCTATGGAGATCGGCGTAAGAGTGGAAGCTGAGGATGTCGTTACTGGAAATGTGAGGCATACAGGTTCTGCATATTTAACATTTGTTGCCCTTGATGAAAATCATAAGCCTAAAACAATAAATCAGATTATTATAGAGACTGATGAAGAAAAAAGAAGAAATAACGAAGCGCAAGAGAGAAAGAGAATGCGCATGGAATTATCAAAGGCGAAAGCAAAAGCGTAGGTTAGGCTTGAGAGATAAGATGCTCATTTTGTGAGAGACACATTGTATAGTTTACTATAATCCGTTCCGGTCTGATGAGGGAGGAGTTTTTAATAATGAACTGTATTATTGTTTCCCAATGACTGGAGGATGATTGCATGAGAAAAACAGGATGAGACCGATGAAAATTTTTTCAATAGGATTATTATGGAAACAATAAAAAAGTTACAGAAAAAAGGTATTCTTTTTAATTATAATGATATAGTAAATTTATGTAAAAAATATTATATAATCGAATTGTCAATATTTGGTTCATCAATTCGGGATGATTTTACACAAAACAGTGATGTAGATATTCTTGTATCATTTGAGCATAATTCAAAAATAACTTTGTTTGATATAATGGAATTGGAAAAAGAATTTTCCCTATTACTAAATCGGGAAGTTGATATTGTAGAAAAAGAATCTTTGAAAAATCCTATACGGAAAAAAAGAATACTGTCAACACGGGAAATAATATATGTTGCTTAGTGAAAATGATTTATCATTTTTTATAGATATTGTTGATTGCATTATGGATATTGAAGAATTCACAAAAGGAATAGGATTTTATGAATTTGAAAAAGACAAAATGCGAAAATTGGCGGTAGAAAGAGAATTGGAAATTATAGGACAAGCCGCTAATAAAATAAGTAAAGAGACTCAAGATAATATGGTAAATATACCGTGGGGGAATATAATAGGATTAAGGAATAAATTGGCACATGACTATGGAGAAATATTGGCAGAAAGGATATGGGCAATATCCAAAAATTCCATACAGGAATTATTAAAAGAATTGGAAAACATTGAAGAACTAAAAGACTATATAAATAGAAAGCGCGACTTCGCATAATAGGACGGATCAAAAGGATTAATAATGATTATAGATTCACACGTACATTTTAATATGATATTAAAAGATAAAACAAAATCCGAAGAGGATATTTTAAGGTCTCTTAAATATAATAATATGGAGTATGCCGTACAGGTCTCTGTTGAAGAAAGGGATTTTATATGGTCAAGGGACTTTGCAAAGAGAAATTCCGAAGCCGGAATTTTTTATACTCTGGGGATACATCCTTCATCAAAAGCAACGGAGAATGAATTAAAGACTCTGTCAGATTTTGCGGATAGTGAAATGAAGGGTAAGTTTAGTAAACTGCTGCTTGGGATTGGAGAATGCGGGCTGGATTATTATAGAATGCATCAGCCTGAGGAGATGCAAAAGGCTTCATTTGAAGCGCAGATAGATATTGCAAAGAAGCATAAACTTCCATTAATTATACATTGCCGTGACGCTATGGATGAGACAATTCGGATTTTAAAGGATAAAAAATATTATTACGGAATAATGCATTGTTTTGCAGGAGATTCTAAAGCTGCTAAACTCGTATTAGACATGGGCTTTGTATTATCCTTTGCAGGGAACGTAACTTATAAGAAAGCCGTTGAATTACATGATGCTGTAAAATATGTTCCGCTTGATAGACTTTTATTAGAGACGGATTCTCCGTTTTTAACGCCTGAGCCCGAAAGAGGGAAGTCAAATCTGCCCGAAATGGTAAAGCATACTTATAAATTCGTTGCAAATTCTAAGAAGGTATCTCTTCCTAAACTTGAAGAATCTATAACAGAAAATTTCGTAAGGTTGATAGGTCAGTGATAAAGCCGCAAAAGGATATTATTTTTAGAAAAGTTACAGAGGAAGATCTTCATTCAATATATTTGGAAGGTTTAAACGAACCGGAGTTTACCGGTCTGCCCTTTGCATGGAATAGTGAGAATATTGCTGATGTATTTGTGTCGGAAGGGGCAATATGCTTTGCTGTTCTGAGAAAAAAAAAGGTTATCGGATTTATTTTTAGTTCAATAGAAAATGAAAAATCGCATCTTTATTGGATTATGGTTAATGAGAGTTTTAGAAAAAACGGAATTGGGAGCGAGCTGCTGCGATTATCTGTTGCAGCTTCAAAAGAGAAAGGCGTTGAAAAATTTTTAACGTCTCCGTTAAAGAATAGTTATAAAATTGTAAATTTTTTTTCTAATAACGGGTTTTCCGTAAAAGAAACTTATGTTGAATTTCATAGATAGATAGATAGATAGAACTTGATAGATAGAATTTTATATGCGAAGAATAACTATGAGGGATTGCTGTGTCGCTTTTAATTGATGGTTTTAACCTTATATATAAGTTTCCCGACTTGGAAGCAAAGATGTATTACAGCCAACTCAACTCTGCGCGGGCAGGATTATTAGATAAGCTCAGAGAATATCAAAATATTAAGAAAACTGCAATACGTGTAGTTTTTGACGGGAAAAAAGATAAGAGTGTTGAAACAGTCAGTGAAAAAGTCGGGAAGATTGATGTTTACTACTCTTTGGATTATTCTGCCGATTATTTAATTAAGCAGTTTATAAAGAAGGATATAAATCCGAAAATGACAACTGTTGTTACATCTGATAAGGATATTATATTTTACATAAACAGATTCGGCGCAAAAAATATTACCAGTGAAAGATTTGCAGATTTGATGAACTCGGCAAAGCTTGAATTTTTAGAGGAACAGGAACTTAAACGGGTAAGCGTTGAAAAAGAAAATCCATTGGTCAGCGAAGAGGAAATATCTTACTGGCAGAGATTGTTTAAGAAGGGCAAAAATTAATATTATGTCGCATTAAATATAAAAAAATTATAGATAAAAAAATTGAAATAATAATTTTTATTTCTTGTATATTGATTAAAATCATTTAACATGTAATCTATCCAAAACGATCTACAAGATTCGTGTTGAATTATAAAATAAAGAGGTAATTTTATGAGCGAACCTGTAATGAAGCTTACTAAAGACGGCCATATAGCCACAATAACTTTTTGCGATCCTGCCGGTCTTAATCTCATGAGCTCAGATTTTGTTACGACCCTTGCCGATCTTCAAGAGGAGATATCCAAAGATAACCAGCTCAGAGCAGTTATTGTCTGTTCGTCAGGCGCGCATTTCTCTGCCGGTGTGGACCTGGCGCTTTTAAAAACAGTTGATGCAAGATTTGTAAAGGATAAGCTTAACTTTTTACAAAGAACATTCAGCAGATTTCAAGAGATAAACATACCTGTTATTGCTGCAATTAAGGGATTCTGCCTTGGCGGCGGACTTGAATTAGCTCTAAGCTGTGATATAAGGATTGCAGCAGAGGGAGCTACATTGGCGCTGCCTGAGGTAAAATTCGGATTAACTGCAGATCAAACGGGTACTACAAGATTAACAAAGCTTGTTGGAATTGGTCAGGCAAAAAAACTTATACTCTGTACGGAGATGATAGATGCTGCCGAATCATACAGGATAGGACTTGTTGAGTATCTTGTTAAACCTGAAGAACTTGACGGAAAAGCGCTTCAATTAGCAAAAAGAATATCAAACCTCCCTCCGTCTGCAATAAGATTCGGCAAGATAGGAGTCAATGTTGCTGCCGAAGGGAATACTTATGCAGCGCTTATGTTTGAACAGGCGCAGTCCATTTACTGTTTCAGCACCGAAGACAAGAATGAGGCTGTAAACGCATTCATTGAAAAGAGAAAACCGGTTTTTTACGATAGATAAGGGCGGTTCACATTGTTTCATAATACACAGTGCAGACATCAGTAAGGGCGCAAAATTTTGTGCCCTAACAACTGCAATCTGTTCCGACAATGATAACATATCCTAAACATCTAATCAAAGCTGTTCTGATAAAGAGGGTCAATAGATTTGTTGCAGAGGTTTCTTTAAACGGCGAGAGGATCAGAGTATATGTGCCAAATACTGGACGCTTGTCAGAACTTGCCCTTCCGAGAACCGAGGTCCTTCTCTCTGAGATTAACACGAAGTTTAAATACAAAATACTTTATATAATAGATGATTCGTTCCCTGTGATGATAGATTCGGCATATAGCAATAAACTTATGTATAAGCTCTTTGAAGAGAGAAAAGTCCCGGAGCTTATTCAATATGATATAATAAAAAAAGAACCGGCGTATGAGAATCATAGATTCGATTTTCATGTGGGATTTAATGATAAAGATTTCTTTATTGAGATTAAGTCATGTACACTGTTTTATAAAAGCATAGGTTCATTCCCTGATGCCGTAAGTTCAAGGGCGGCTAAGCATATAAGAGCGCTTGCAGATTCGGGAAAGGGTAAATTAATTTTTTTTGTCTTAAAGAGCTCTATTGAAAAATTTATTCCAAACTACCACACTGATTTTAAATTTTATGAAACGCTGAATTTTTATAAGGATAAGATTGATATAAGAGCATTTGCCGTTCGGTATAATGAAGATTTGGAGATTGAGTCATTAAAGGATATTCCCGTTCTATTCCCGAAAGTTGAGCCTAAAGGGATATTTTTATTATTACTCTCTTATTCATCAGACAATAAGTCTAAAGATGAATTTTTTATATACTGCGGCGCTTCAAATGATGATATCTTTAAAAAGATTGCATCAATAAAAAAGAAAGATGGGATAAAGAAAATTTTACCAGAGCAAAGATTTGACGGATTAAAGATAATTTCAGATATACCCATAGTCTCGCCATTGCCGTTATTAAATAGAGTAAGAGACGAGCTTGTAAAATATGGGGAATGCGAGATAGAGCTTGATAAGATCAATGGAGACAACTGTTTTATACAATACAATGAAAATCCGACAGAGAAAAAATGGTTCTGGAATATGGTGTTTGAATTTAGATATGGGGGTTGTTAGCGGTTAATGGTTAATGATTAGATGACCATAGGCTTAGATCTATGTGTCTTTAACCATTATAATAATATTAAGAGAAAAATTTTTATTGACATTTTTTATTATCCGGACAACGATAATATACTAAAATCAGGAGGTTTCGCACCTGTCGCTAATAGTATGCGAAGTGTGGAGTAAATTTAAGTATTATGCGCAACTGGTCAACTGATACAACTCGCTTGCAAAAAAATTCCGATCAATATGCAATTTGGAAATTAGAACAGCAATTAAACTATGGGCTGCAGGAAGAAGAAAGAATAGATTACACATTGCTAAAAAAATACCTGCCTGTACTGAATATCGATGAAGATACAAGAAATTTTTTGGAATTTCTCTTGGCTGAGTATATCAAAAAGCTTACTAAATAAACACCAAGCGGTGCGACCATGCTTGCTCCATTAACTTTTGTCAAATATTGATTTGAATTTTTCAAACAGAGTATATGAAGGCAATTAACAGAGGGCAAGAGTTATATCCAATTTTCTAATTTCAACTTATTGATTCTTTGAAATTCTTTTGTATTATTGGTTACAAAAATATAGTCCCATCTTAATGCTTGAGCTGCAAGTTGCATATCATATGGTCCAATAATATTTCCACTCCGTTCTAATTCGGCTCTAATTATTCCATAAATTTCTGCATCTTTTGGATCGAAATTGATAATTTCAAATGATGACAGAAATCTTGTTAATGCGTTTCTATTCATTTCCCGATTGTCACTTTTTGATGCTCCATATTCCATTTCTGCCATGGTTATTGATGATATTTTTATTTCTGATGGATTCAAGCTGCTTATTTTATCTATTATTTTAGAGGGACGTTTATTTATGATGTAAATACAAATATTTGTATCCAATAGATACATTATTCTATTTCCCGTTCTTGTATTTTAGGTTGATTTCTACCATCAACAAAATAATCATCCGAAAAACCAGTGAGGCTTTCCTTAAATATTTCCCATGGATCGTTTTTTGGGAAAATAACTATAGTATTGCCGATTTTATTGATAAATAGCTCGTCGGCGTCAATTTGGTATTCCTTTGGAATAAATATTGCCTGACTATTCCCACTTTTGAAAACTTTTGTTGTAAGCATCTCTTCAATTCTCCTATGAATAGTATATACATGAATATATACAAAAGTCAAGAGAAAATTCTATTTCCACCAAAAAATCAACCTCCGCTGAGCATCTCTCTCCTTCTTGCTCTTTGCAGAATAAACTTCATATCCGGTATATGGATCAATCCCTGTGTAATAAATCGTTGACGACAGAGTCATTGGCGTTGGCGTAAAGTCCTGTACCTGTTCCAACTTATACCTTGACTTTTTTGTAACAGCGACAAGTTCCGCCATATCCTCAATTTTTGATCCGGGATGAGACGATATGAAGTATGGAATGATCTGCTGCTTTAGTCCTGCTTCTTTTGAGATTTTATCAAATATTGATTTGAATTTTTCAAACAGAGTATATGACGGTTTTCTCATAAGTTTAAGTACATGGTCGGATGTATGCTCTGGAGCGGCTTTTAATCTCCCTGAGGTATGGTTTCTGACAACTCTGTCAATGTACTCCATACATGAATATCTTTCGCTTTTTTTATGGTCGGAGCTGAGTATCAGGTCGTATCTTATTCCGCTTGATACGAATATTTTTTTTACCCCGTTAGTTTTTTCACTCTTTGAATATATATCTATTAACGGTTTATGATCATAAACAAGATTGCCGCAAATATTCGGGAACAAACATGAAGGCTTGAGGCACTTATTACACTTAGACTGGTCTTCGCCTTTCATCATGTACATGTTTGCAGTTGGTCCGCCCATGTCTGATATATATCCTTTAAAATCTTCCAGTTCCGTTATTTTTTTCAATTCTTGCAATATCGATTTTTCTGTTCTGTTTAGTATTCTTTTACCTTGGTGCATTGTTATTGAACAGAAACTGCATCCTCCGAAACATCCCCTGTGAAGCGTAATTGAATGGCGTATCATATCATATGCAGGAACGCCCTTATCTTTATATTTAGGGTGAGGAAGACGCGTATATGGAAGGTCAAAGGCTGTATCTATATTGTCGCTGTGAGACTCTTTCTGTTTTGGATTTATTATAATATATGAATCTCCGTATCTTTGAATAAGCCTTGTATTATCATTTAAAGAATATCTCTCAATGATAATGTGATTTTCTCCAAACTTCTTTTTCTCCAAAAGACATTCCTCGTGAGAGTGTAATTCCATATCTTCCCAATTTTTATTTATTGGAATCATATCCCGGCTCTGTACTTTTATAGCTGTTTGATGTACTGTTTTAAGAGATGTAAACGGCACGCCCTTTTTCATTAATTCAAGAAGTTCAATAATCGGTTTTTCTCCCATACCATATACTAAAAGGTCTATAGAACCGTCGGATATTATGGAAGGCTTAAGTGAGTCGCTCCAATAATCATAGTGTGTAAATCTTCTCAGTGACGCTTCTACGCCGCCTGCAATAATCGGTACATCGGGGAACAGTTTTTTTAGAATGGATGAATATACCGATACGGCATAGTCAGGTCTAAATCCTGCTTTACCGCCGGGAGTATATGAGTCGTCTTTTCTTAATCGTTTATTTGCAGTATAGTGATTTATCATGGAATCCATGCAGCCCGATGTAACAGCAAAGAACAGGTTGGGTACGCCAAACTTTTTAAAGTCGCGGAGATCATCCTGCCAGTTGGGTTGAGGCACCATTGCAACCTTAAATCCCATGCTCTCAATAATTCGTCCTATTACTGCGCTTCCGAATGAGGGATGGTCTATGTATGCATCGCCTGTAAATAAGACGACGTCTAAATCGTCCCATCCTCTAAGCAATGCTTCTTTTTTTGTTGTAGGAAGCCAATCTGTTAGTTTATATCTGTTCATGTTTTGGATGTCATCGCGAGCCGGATTTTAAGTTTGTCAATACTACAATGTAAACTCGGCGTGGCGATCCAGTTAGATGATTTTATTATACAAGTCTATCCATTCAGGATTAATACTTTCTATCAAGGCTAATTTCATTTTTCTTGGACTTTTTTTTATCTGTTTTTCACGCTCTATCGCTGTAAGTATGGTGCTGTGTGTTTCATAATAGCCTAACTTATCAATTTCATATTTACTTGTAAAGCTGCCACTTACTTTAGTTTTATGCTCATATACACGCTTTATCAAATTTGAGGTAACGCCTGTATATAATGTCCCGTTTCTTTTGTTAAAGAGAATATATACATATCCATGTTTTGAATTGTTCATTTTATTCTCTTATTCTTTCTTTCTGGATCGCCACGCCGAGTTTACATTGTTCTCACCTGTGAACTTAAATACGGCTCGCGATGACGTATTATGTAACTAATTGTTTAACCTGTACAGCAATGGCATAAAATGGAATTTCTGTTACAGTTCCGAAAGCTTGATAGAAAAAATATGTTAAAATACACCAATCTCTATTGAGACATTATTAAAATGGAGATGTATAGAGAAAAAATATGTTAAAATACACCAATCTCTATTGAGGCTGAAACTGTAAAATCTCTGAAATCTTTATTTAAACCATTAGTATTGAGTCCCTTTGTAAATCTGTATGAAGAACCGACCCCTATACGGCAGTATGGTATTATATTCAAGAAGACATTAATCTCAGGCTCAACAACAAAAAATTTGTCATTTACATCATTTAAAATGATTACGCTTTTATTTTTGTCAAAGTGAAGAAGTCCGCCGCCTATAAGGCTGCCTACAGAGAAAATAATAAGATCTTTTGGATTGAAATAGTATGCAAGCGTCATTCCTCCATAATATAATCTTGTTTTATTGTAATAACTATCGTATGGGGCATTTAAAAGCTTCTCAGTATCTTTGAAATGTATAACTCCCATTGCTCCAAGTCCGATTGCAAAATTATGATCTATCAGAAGACCTGCTCTTGCTCCGCCAAGCCATGTCTTTGAATCGGAGAATGAATATCTTGAGTTTAATCCCCAATATGGCGAAAGATCATCAAAATTAATATCAAATAGTACATTAGGTGATTGCTTTTTATTATATCTTGCCTCATATTCAGCGTATGCTGAAACTGCTGTAAAAAGAGTTATAATTACTGCGAAGATTTTAATTTTTTTCACCCTATGCCTCCAAGTTGACTGCTTAATTTCATTAAAGCAGAGTATTTAAAAATAGCAATTGATAGATTTTACTATAGACCGATTTTAAATCAAGTAAAAATTATTAGGATGGTATGAACCTTATAATGCAAGATACAATTTAGTCTATTTATTGGCATCAATAATTTTTTTTGCAATATTTGCAGCTTCATCAACTGTAAAGTCTTTACCTTCAATTGGGAAAATCATATATGATACTCCGTCTTTGTGCCAGACCAATGAATGGTATTTGTTATCTTCATGAAGCTGAGACCAAAAGCATTTAATATTCTCAATCATAAAGTTTTTAGACTGCTTATCGTCAAAATTGGTCTTATTCTTTTCTTTTCGTTCAATTTCTTCAAATGCTTTAGTCGGCATTGTTGCAGCAACAATTATGGATTTTCTGTTTTTATTAGAGTAGAATCCTGCCATTTGTCTAAATGGATTATACTTATTCAATATAGCAAGGGCATCGTTATCTTCAATGGCGGCAGTCATCTTTTCTTCTAAAGTCTTTCCTTCTGCCTTAGTGACCTCTTTGGTTAAGCCTACTCCTAATGATATATCAATTAACATGTGGCTTGAGGATATATTCTCCGGAAATTGAACGGAATATCCAAGCAGCGGAAAGAATTTTTTCGGATCTTCAAGTCCGATAGATTTACCGACTGAGACTGTATATAGTTCGCCGCTGTCTTGTGCGTAGATTGCATTGTTAAGAAATATCAGTAATAATCCAAGAAGTATAACTTTTAGTTTCATATATATCCCCGGTGTTAATAGATTTATTAATAATTTCGGTATTATGTCGGATAAAAAAAAGTATAATTTTGGTAATTGTGCTTGGCTTTTGTATTAAAGAACAGTTCCGTTTTAGGAATTGTTTAGTTTAGAACTGACTGGGTAGTGGCTGTGTTGTTCTTCCTATTGAACCGTTGGTCTTGGAACAACAACTATTGAACTAGCTGAAGGGTAGTACCCTTTTGCATCTAACTTCACCCAGTCGCCATTCTTCCAATAACCGGGAATATCAAAACCGTCACTGCCTTGAATGAGCCCGACTGCATATATATCTCTTCCAAATACAAATATTGAATTCACGCTTGACCATTTAGACTCAGATAACAATAATGGGATTATTTTATCGTTTTTCCAATAACAAGCTATACTAATTCCTGAATTATCATAACTATATCCGCCAAAATATACATCATTGCCTAACATAAATATTGAACAAACAGATGCATCCTTATTTTCGCTAAGAGACGGAAGCGCAATTAATTTACCATTCTTCCAATAGCAGGCTATATTAATTCCTGAATTATTATAACTATGTCCGCCCAAATATACATCATTTCCGGCTATAAATATTGAATTAGCAAATGCATCCTTTTTTTCATTAAGAGATGGAAGCTCAATCCATTCACCATTCTTCCAATAAGCCGGCCTCCATTTTACATCACTATTTTTACTACGCCCACAGGCATATACATTATCACCGGACACAAATATCGACACAAGCCACGAACCATCTTTGGCTTTAACCAAACCAACCCATTTACCATTCTTCCAATAGCCGCTGGATATTTCATCTTCTCTATTGCTAATCCACCCGCATACATATACATCATTACCTGACACAAATATATCATAAACCGACGAACCGTATTTTGCATTGCTTAAACTTACACGCTTGCCGTTCTTCCAATAGCACGCTCTTGGGATACCATTATAACCATCTGCTTGAATGGTATATCCATCTATATAATATCCGCCCATATATACATCGTTGCCTGCAACAGCAATAGATAAAACATTTGAACGCTTTGTTTCAAGCGGTATCATTTCGCCATTCTTCCAATATACCGCAACTCTATCATCAGAGTATTTTCCTCCGCTGTTTCCGCCAACATAAATATCTACTGGTATATTACTGTTACTTAATTTAGAGAAACCTCCGCAAGAAATAATTAATGATAAAAATATTACTGCCGACAAATAAAAAAATATCTTTTGTTTATACGAATTAGTCTGTTTCATTATTAACCTCTTTTTATGTTAATCCTCTCAAAGAATTTTACCTTTTATCAATTGGGTATATTTTTGTAATATCTCTATCCCAATATTCACTCTTCAGGGTATCTCTACTTATATATCTTACCTCTTCCTTTGAAGAGCTTGCTCCGGGGTCATTAATAATATAGTGTGTCGGTTTGCCTGATTCATCCTTCCCCTTATATCTAATGCCTACAACTACAACAAAATGCATCTTGCCTTTTTTTAATAGTATAATTGTTGGCTCATTTGCCTTAACTCTTTTATCAAGCTCTTTCCTAAATATATCTTTATAATCTCCAGCCGTATTATCTTTAGCTGTATTATCTTTAGGCTCGTTATATACAAGACCATACTTATTTTCAACTACATATTTTGTATTCAAATTAGCCGAATTTTTAATATAGCCTCTCTCCCAATCAAACCGAGCGTTAAAATCCATTTCATCCAGTTCTTCATCAACAGCTTTTGGTGTTTTCCAAATATCAAAATAGTAAGAAACTATTTCAGCAATACAAGTAATCAAGCAGCCTACTGACGGAATTGTATTTACAGTCGCTCTTTTAAAATACTCTCTTTGCATATAAGGGATATCACCGGCTTTACCTAAATAAAGTCTATCATAGCAATATAAATTTTCTTCACTAAATAAACTTTCCAAATCTTTAAGTTTCTTCTTATATGTCTCACTTGCAAGTGAATCATATAATTCAATACCATCATTCCATTTTTTCATTTTATATATTCTACTATATAATCTTTTATGATATTTTTCTGCTTCAAAAATGTCTTTAAAATAATGTTTATGCCCTTTCCCAACAATTTTTGTTTTAGTACCAAGTATCGGTTCTTCATCATTCATTTTGATATCAAAATCTTTTTGTTTCCAATCATACACCTTATTTCCGTTTTGTCCTTTAATTATTTTATCATATTTTTCATCATCGTATCTAACAACAAAGCCATCTTTACTTTTTTTCGCAACCAAGTCTTGTATTCTGGTATCAGTCATCCTTCCTCCGATTTGTTTTGTATATTTATTTAAAATTAATTGATAGAAATATTTTCTATTTTAACCTGTTTTTCATGTTAAATATTTTATTTGCTATTAGCTCCGCTGTTTCAACCTTTTTCTTATCACCAGTTCTTGATGTTATCTCAAGCGTATACTTTAAACATGTTGGTGTTGCATTGAATACTAATTCCTTAATCCCGTTATTATCTTCACTATCTTCTTTTACAGTTAAAGTCCTTTTATATATCAATTCGTCCTTATCATCATATCCGTATAGAGTATATTTATCATCTTCTGAATATGTTCCGTCTTCCATGTCTAACTGTAACTTGATTGCCGGAAATACTAACAGATACCTCCTGCCAAACTCAGGTCTAAAACCGTTTATCAACTCATCATCTGTTATCTCATGGCGGATACGTTCCCCTTCTACTCTTTCGGGTATCCAAATCTTCTCACCGCTATATAAGATTATCTGATGAAGATCTTCATATCCTCCATAACCGGGTTCGTATCTTAAATGATCATAAAGTTCATACCTATTATTTCCAATATGTAATTGTCTCTTGGACTTTGAACCATATTTATTTGATTCTGTATGCATCCATGAATTCTTACTGTCTTCCCATATCTTTCTTGCCCAATCTATTGTTGGTTTTAATCCATGCTTATCTGCTATCCTTGTTAAGCTGTCTCCATCTACTACTGTATAGTAATATTGGCTCTCTTCTATTGTCATTTATCCCCCCTGCCTATATCTAATGTTTTTATTTTTTCAATTTAAACTTTACTCTGTCGCTTGGAATTGTATCTCCTTTCTGAATAAGTCCATTGCTGTCTGATTTACCGGTATTCCCTGCTTAGTCAATTCTCGCCAACAACTTCACTCTTCACACTAACAATTCTTTTATCTTCCCTGTTAAAAAAATATATGCTTCATTAAAGTTATGGGCTGCTTTTTGAGAGAATTTTTCGTTAAACTCCCATTCATAGCCTCTGATTGCCATAACATATGCTTCAATGTCTTTGTCATATATTTCTTTGGAAAGAGCAATAACAGATTCGGGAGCCATACTGTGTGTTGTAAAGGTTATTTCATTTGAGGGTTCAATTCTTTTAAATGTAAACGGTTCTTCGGCATCAATTGATGCATCAACAAATATAACCACATCGCTTTGAGAGATATTGTGGGCGTCTTCAATATTAAGCTGATAATTACTGTCTGTAATAATTCCGGCAATATTATCCTGCTCAAGTCTGTCTATAATGGCTGGTCCCAGGCCGTCGTCCTGACGGCCCGGATTTCCAAAACCATAAATATAAATCCTATTATCTTTCAAGAAGTCTATTTCCTTCTTGTATCAATAACGGCTCCTTTTGAGTCAACAAGCGTAACTTCAAGAGGCATCTGTCCGAGAGCATGTGTGGCGCAGCTTAAACAAGGGTCATAAGCTCTTATTGCCATTTCAACTCTGTTCATCATACCTTCAGTAACTTCTTTCTTCCCATTAAAGGCGCTCTTTGCAACAAAATTAACAGCCCTGTTCATAGGCTCATTATTACTTGTTGTAGAAACAATGAGGTTCCCCATCGTAACCTGATCATCTGCATTAACTCTATAGTGATGGAAGAGTGTTCCGCGAGGAGCTTCAACAATACCAACACCTTCTTTCTGCTTTTTACCTTTTTTAACAAGGTCTTTTTTCTGTAAATCTGAATCTTTAAGGAGGTCCTTTATTACCTCAGCAGAGTGCAGAAGCTCAATTAACCGCGCATAGTGCATGTGCATAGACATGTGATTTGGCTTGCCGTTTGTAAGCGCCTTATAAGCTTCAAATTCTTTCTGTGCAAGAGGAGTAGGAATAAAATCGCAGACATTTAAACGAGCTAAAGGTCCTACTGTGTACCATCCCTTTTCTTTACCTATTGATCTTAAGTATGGGAACTTCATGTAACTCCAGCTCTTAACCTCTTCTGCAATAACCTTAGCATAATCCTGGCAATCAACATCATTTAGTATTTTTTTGCCTTCGGAGTCAACTGCGCGGAGTACGCCGTGATAAAGATCAAGCGCTCCGTCTTTTCTTACTAAACTTAAGTGTGAAGA
Source organism: Spirochaetota bacterium (assembly GCA_009787025.1). GTDB lineage: Bacteria > Spirochaetota > UBA4802 > UBA4802 > UBA5550 > WRGT01. The sequence goes on along the minus strand of WRGT01000071.1, from coordinate 32,107 downwards.
CGGGAAAACTGCAAAGTTGTCAATGAAGTCTTTATTTTTGGCATAGTAGCCTTTAAAAAATTCTAATGCACCTTGCGACCATGCAATCATTTTGTCTATGTTTAGAGGATCAGCACCTTTAAGGAAAGTGTCTCTTTCGGCAGCAGAAAGATTTTTATTTATACCGCCCGGTATTGCTCCGGTGCCGTGTACTTTTTTTCCTGCTGTTGCCTGAATTATCTCCTGCCCGTATTTCCTCATCATAACGCCCTGTACTGCAAGGTCCTTATGCTCCAGAGCAACTCCTATTACGTTTCTTATTGCAGGGTCGCCGTCTGCTCCAAAAAGAAGGTCAGGAGAAGCTAAATGGAAGAAGTGTAATGCATGTGACTGAAAAAACTGTCCGTAATGCATAAGTCTTCTCATCTTCTCTCCTGTTGGAGTTAGTCCGTGACCTGTGCCTGCTCCTACTATTACATCAAGAGCTTTTGCTGCAGCCAAGTGATGGCTTACAGGGCATATTCCGCAGAGACGCTGTACTAATGCAGGAACTTCCCAGTAAGGTCTCCCTTGTACAAATTTTTCGAATCCTCTAAACTCTACTACGTGTAAACGAGATTGAGTTACATTGTTCGAATCATCAAGTTGAATGGTTACTTTTCCGTGACCTTCAATCCTTGTTACCGGTTCTATTGTTATTTTTCTTCCCATAATTGGCTCCAATTAATCAAACTTAAAAACTTCATAAGGAAGTTTTAACTCACTGCCGGTTACTAACGCAACAAGCGCTTCCCATATTAGATCTGCTCTTGGAGCACATCCCGGGATAAAATAATCGACTTTAACAATTTCATGGCAGGGATAAACCTTGTCAAGAATCATCGGCAATTCTTCATCATTTGGAATTATCTTATCAGTATTTGTATCTACTGTCGGTCCGTCCAAATATGCCTCTTGTAAACAATCCTTAATAGGAATGCCATTCCTCATTGCCGGAACTCCGCCCATAATTGCGCATTCTCCGAGAGATATTAGAATTTTACAGTTTTTGCGGAAATCCTTTAAAACATGTACGTTTTCACTATTGCAGCAACCGCCTTCAAGAATTCCAATATCGCACTGCTTTGTAAAAGTTTTTATATCATCAATAGGTGATTTATTAAATTCCACCAGTTCGATAAGCTTTAGTATTCTATCGTCTATGTCAAGAATTGACATATGACACCCAAAACATCCTGCAAGTGACGCTGTGGCCACAACCGGTTTACTCATAATTAGCCTCCAAATTCTCTTTCAACTTTATTTACCTTCGAGTTCGCTTCCGATAGGTTTAGTATCAAATTTTCTCTGACCAATAGGTATTTTGTATCCAATTTCTTTTCTTAAGATACATCCAACCGGACATTGGTTCATAGCCTTTAAAGCTGCTTCTTCGCTTAATGCTGCGGCAAGTTTTTTATCTATGCTGATTATTGCTTTTCCGCCTCTCATGGTAACTCCGAAGACATTCTTTCCATCAGAAGTTTTAACATCTCTAACGCATCTTAAACATTGCACACATCTATTCCTGTCTAGGTATATCTTTGGAGTATCAGCGATAACCGATCTCTTTGGCCATAGATATGGAAATCTTGGAACCATCATCTTATACCTGTATCCGAGAGCCTGAAGTTCACAATTTCCGCTCTTTTCGCACATTGGGCACATGTGATTTCCTTCAACAAAGAGCATCTCTATGATCTGTTTTCTCATCTCTTGAAGTTCGGGGGTGTCGTTTTCTACAACCATTCCTTCCGTTACGGGTGTTGTACAAGCGGCCATGAATCTGCCCCCAACCTTAACTGTGCATATACGGCATGTGCCGGCAGGCTTTAATCCATCAAAATGACAGAGAACCGGAATGTAAATACGGCTTTTCTTTGCAGCCTCTACAATGGTCTGGCCGTTTTTTGCAGTACATGCTTTTCCATCTATTGTAAATTTTATATCACTCATCTTAATGTCCCTCTACAATTGGTTTTCTTCCTGCAAAAGCGCATGAATCTTTTACGGCAGCAGCCATATCAAATTCCGAAACAAATTCTTGCCCTTTCTGAATCTTAGCTTCGTATATTTCTCTAAAATTCGCCAGAGTGGATTGTATCGGATTTGGAGAAGTTTGACCAAGTCCGCAGCGGCTCATGCTCTTTACTGTTACGCACCATTTTTCCAAATCTTTTAGATCCGACTCGGTGCCGTGACCATCCATAATTTTTTCGAGTTTATGGAGAAGAATCTTGTTTCCTGCACGGCATGGCGTACACCATCCGCATGATTCCTCTTCAAAGAATTCCATGAAGTTGCGTACTATTTCAAGAATATCTCTGTTTGGTCCTATTACTATTATTGATCCTCCTGTTGCAAGGTCATCAAAACATATTTTGTTTCCGAATTTAGATTTATTTATACATACGCCTGAAGGTCCTCCGACTTGTACTGCCTTTGCATCTTTTCCGTCACATTCATCCAATAACGCCTGAATTGTTGTTCCGAATTCAACTTCATATATACCGGGTTTTTTGCAGTCGCCGGAAATACTCAGCAGCTTTGTTCCTTTAGATTTATCAGTACCCATCTTGGCAAACCATGCGCCGCCTTCAAGGATGATTTTTGCAGCGGAACAGAAGCTCTCTACGTTATTAACAGAGGTCGGTTTACCCATGAAACCTCTTTGTGCCGGGAATGGAGGTCTGTTTCTCGGCTCGCCTCTTTTTCCTTCTGCCGATTCAATTAGAGCCGATTCCTCACCGCATACGTATGCGCCTGCTCCCATCTGGATTTTTATGTCAAAGTTAAATCCTTTTTTTCCTGCTGCATTTTTTCCGAGCAGACCGTCTTTCCTCATTTTGTCTAATACGCTTTCAAGGTATTTATTAAGATACATATACTCGGCTCTGAGATATAATAATCCTTCATCCGCTCCGATTGCATAACCGCCTATTGCCATACCTTCAAAAAGCATTTCGGCTCTCTCTGTAAAGAGAATTCTGTCTTTGAATGTACCCGGTTCGCCTTCGTCACCATTACATACGATATACTTTTTCTTTCCCGGTGACTGCCGTGTGAAATCCCACTTCATACCTGTAGGGAAACCTGCTCCTCCTCGTCCTCTCAGGTTAGAAGTTTTCATTTCTGCAATTACGGCTTCCGGTGTCATAGCTACTGCCTTTTTCAATGCAGAACCTGACTCAAAAGGAGCAAGCAGAACTGCGCCTTTCTTTTGGATGTTGTTCTTAACCATAGCTTTTATAAGCGCATCCTGGTTATTCCCGTCTCCAAAATCTTTAATGGTATCCTGCATGTTTTTGCCTGCTTTCATATCAGCAACAATAGCCTTTACCTTGTCTGCCGTCAGACTTGTAAATACCACATCATTGATAATTGCAGCCGGCTCTTGGTCATTCATACCAATGTCTGCAGTGTAGTGTAAGCCGATTTTTCCATCGGAGGAAACCTCGCCGAATTTACACCCGACCTCTTTCTCAAATGCCTTAGCTATATCATAACAACCTTTCATTACTGATACTGCGCTGTTGTTTAGATATACGGAATATTTTCCAACAGGCACTTCCGAGAAGAAATGGTAAAATGTGACAACGCCTTCAACATCGACTGTAGAGACCTTCATCACTTTTGCTATTTCTACAATAGCCTCTTGTGAGACCTGACCTAATCCCGCTTGTACGTCCCTTATGACATCAAGCATTTTGGTCGGGTCTTTCTGATACTTGCTTGCACTTTTTTTAACAATTTCAGATATGTTACCCATGGGGCCCTCTTTTAAAAATAATTTTATTATTTGTTCCGACATAAAAAGATTTAGAAATACAGTTTTTTTAAAAAAATTAAGTAACGAATTGCATAATTTTTGTGGAAATCAAACCGGCAAAATCACTTGTCATCTATTATTTAATTTTATTAAACTATATTTCTATTATAAATATTCTATGCAGATGTTATTAATTTGTTATCATTTTTTCAAGAAAAAAAATAAAACATTATATAATATTTCATTTTTCTGTGATAATATTTAAGTTCGGTTAAAGAAATAATTGGATTAACGAAAAATATCAGGAGCGTATTATGGAATTTCAATATAATATTATATTTTTATATACAAATATATCAATTATGGCTTTATATTGAAATATTTTTTGCTTAAACCCGGATTTATAATATTATAATGATTTTGCGGTTACAGGTTTACACGGAAATTTGCAGAATTGTTAATTGTTATTTGTGCGGATAAATTTTTTTATATAAATTTGTATAGACAAGGCATGCCTTGTCTATACGCCCTCGGCGTCCCGTTTGCATTGCCGTGGTTGTTACCCGTTTCAAATTGTTTATGATATTTCTTGTTTCATAAATGCGTTTTTGCGGTTCGGTTGGTAAAATATACGGTTTGGTTGATTAAACACGGTCTGCCGAAAATGTAACCGGTCTGCCGAGGGCGGCAGCCCCTACTACGCATTGGTTGCATTCCTTCAAACGTTCGGCATCGTGACACATTTGCAGGCGTATTGCATACAGCAAATAATAATCCCGGTAATCCTGAAAATTTTGTCAAAATCGTGGTTCAGACAATGTGTTGCGGGCAGCAATCCCTGCGCAGGGGACGCCGCCTCGGCGTCCCGCGAATATATTTGGTTTGCCGGGACGTAAACGGTTAACCTGAACGTAAACGGCCTGCCGATTGTATGTTATTTTTTCCTTGACACCGCAGCATATACAAAACAAACTGCATACAAATAATAAAAAAAAGAATGACTTAAATCAAAACAGTTGACTTTTTACAGGAGGGACAAAATGCCTCGACAGACAGACAACTTTGTAATCTTTTCCTAAAAGTCAAGACTTTTCTTTATTTAATAAAAATCGTAAATGGGCAGCCGCGTCTGCGCCCGTCATTATAGCCTTGTGATTGTCTGCCTGTAAAACGGTTGAACAATATAGTATTTTATCCGTAGTTTAACGGATATACGTAAAAAACAAAAAATTTAAAAAAACAAAAGGAGAAAAAGATGAAAATTAAAGTAATCGGTTTAATTGTTATTGCCGCTTTTTTTAGTGTCTCATGTCAAACACTTAATAAGATTAAATCCAATTCATCAAGTGTTCCGGTTTCATCAATTCTAGATAGTTCTACGACTAAATCTAATAGTTCTACGACTAAATCCGATAGTTCTGCGAGCAAAGGAGAGGGCTGGAACCAGAATGCGGACGGCAGTTGGACCTCAAATCCGGGAAAAGGAAGAGCGATACCGAAGGCGGATCCAAATCTGACAACGAGCTTTTATGTCTATAACCGTCTTGGGTCGGGGGAGTACATCACAGGACTGTGGATAATGTCTGCTGTGTCTTCGTCCACCACAGGGTGGGGAGACAATTTAATATATGCGGGTAGAGAACTAATCGGCGGTGAAAGTTTTTCGATTCCGTTGCATGCACGAAATAAGGAAAACAAGTTTCATGTTCGTGCTGTTACCAAGAAGGGGGAGACATTTACCCTGTCAAATATTGTGATAGCTCCAAATGGGACTGTTGAGATTAGGAGGTAAGGCTTTCAACGCTGATTATAACTCAATAACAAGTTTGACATTCGGGTTGTATGCGAAAGCGGGAAAGGATTTACCTTATCGAATGTTACAGTATCCCATGAGGGAGAAGTTGTCTTTAAGGACTAAATAAAATGGCGTCAGGTACTATGTACCCGGCGCCCGAAAAAAAACACTAAGAAGGAGTTTATTATGTTGATGTTTAGAAAAAAGATTGGAATAGCGGTAATACTGCTATCGGTTTTGTCCTGCGCCCCAATGTTTTTTGGGCAGGCGGCATTTGCGCAGAAAGCGCCCAAAACGGCGGAGGAATTCAGTACGCGTGCCGGCCAATACTACAAAAGCCAGGAATATGGCAAAGCCATTGCGGATTATACCCAGGCGCTCAAGCTTAATCCAAAAGACTGGGTACAGCTTTACAATCGCGGTATGTCATATTATATGAGCGGGGAAAATGGAAAAGCCATCGAGGACTTTACCAAGGCGCTTACAATAAACCCTAAAAGTTATAACGTTTTGGAACAACGGGGCGAGGCGTATCTTGCCAGTGGAGATCCTGACAAAGCCATTGCTGATTTTAACCAGGCTCTTAAACTTAACCCCGATACCGAATTTGCGTACCGAAAACGCGGCGCCGCTTATCTTAATAGCTCAGTGTTCGGAGATCCTAAATTGGTTTACAAAGCCATTGCGGATTTAAGCCAGGCGATTAAGATGAATCCCAATATCCCTTCCTCATACGTGTACCGCGCTCGCTGTTATAACATGACTGATGATTACGCAAAAGCCCGCGCGGACGTGAACAAGGCTTTACAGCTTAATCCTAATTATCAGGATGCAAAAGTCTTAGACGAGCAATTGCGGAGTTCGGGGCGTTAAGCGCTGAAAATCAGCATGGAACAATGGAGATAAATACTGTGGCAAACAAAAAATTATTGGTAATACCGCTTTTAGGGCTGGTATTAGCCGGAATTGTTTCCGCTCAAGACATGATGGATTGGACAATTACGTCATTGCGAACCGTATTTTAACTTTCATTGTAATATAATGTAAACTCGGCGCGGCAATCCGGCTGAATAAATTAAGACTCTGGATTGCCGCGCTCAGGTTACTCAATCTATGCACAATGATTTTTACTTCTTGCCTATTGCGCATTGTGCATTGCTTATCTATAATTTTTTAGAAAAGACTTAAAATTTTTTATGTATTATTGTATTATTCCGTGTATTACTATGTGTATCGGAGGTAGATCATGAGGACAAATATTTTACTAAATGATGAATTGGTGGAAGAGGCTTTTAAATATTCTCAGACAATCACCACTAAAAAGGAATTAGTTGAAACGGCTTTAAGAGAATATGTAAATACAGAAAAAGAAAAAATATCAAAGAATTAAGAGGGAAAATTAAATTCAGCGATCATCCCGATTATAAGGCTATGAGGAAATAGATGATACTTGCAGATACATCTGTCCTTATAGGATACTTTAAAGGATTGCAATATCCCTCATTACCATCTGTATAGTGTTTCTTGATTTTTCTTCAAGGAGTATCTCTTTATTTATTGTTACGCGTTCTATTGTTTCATTATCATAATTTCTTATAGTTACAAGCTCAAGATTCGTGTTATATTTTATTATATAGTCTTTCTCCAATAATTTTATCAGCTCAGGGATTTTTTTTTCATTCCAGTCAACAGATATGGAAAAGCTCAGAGCTGTGTTCTGCATTACATTTATCCTTACGCCCAGATTAGACAGCTTATAGAAGATATCTCCAAGATTCTGTTCCGCAATAAAAGAGAAATCCCTTGACGCTATGGTTATAAGAACCTGATTCATCTTAAAAATAAATGACGGTATGGCAAGCTCGGTTTTATCACTCCGAATTATAGTCCCTTCAATCTTTGGATTTGTAAATGATTTAACATAAAGAGGAATTTTTTTATTTTGAAGAGGTTTTATTGTCTTTGGATGTATAACGCTTGCTCCATAATATGCAAGCTCTATGGCATCATGATATGAAAGCTGATCAAGTTTTATAGTATTATCAAAGTATTTCGGATCTGCATTTAGCACGCCGGACACATCCTTCCATATTATTACTTCTTCTGCGTTTAAGCTGTAAGCTAAGATCGCAGCTGAAAAGTCGGAGCCTTCCCGTCCAAGTGTGGTTGTAATATGTTCGGCAGTGGAACCGATAAATCCCTGAGTAACATAAATTTTTTCATGGTTAAACTGCATTGAGTCTTTAACTAATTCAACGGTTTTAGTCCAATCAATTCTTGCTTCTCTGTATATATGGTCTGTTCTTATAACTGCTCTTGCATCTATCCAGCTGTTATTTATACCAGCCGAATTTAGGTAAGCGCTGAGAATTTTAGATGATATTATTTCTCCTATAGATACAATTTGGTCATACTCATAGTCATAGTTATCCGAATTCGGAAGAAGTAATTTTGTTTTTAGAAATGCAAAGATATTCTCAAGCTCTGAGTATATTTCGTGGTTAGAATCTGTAAATAATCCCTTAGCTATATCTATATGGTATGCTTTAATTTTTGAAAACTCTTCGTCAATATCTCCGGAGCTGTAATAATAAGCGCTGAGAAGTTTTTCCAGAGCATTTGTGGTTTTACCCATTGCTGAGATTACGGCAACGATCTTTTCTCCTCTGTAAAGAGAGAGGATATTTGCAACATTTTTTACCGAATCTGCATCCTTTACGGATGCTCCGCCGAATTTTAAAACTTTCATAATGAATCAACTATTATCTCACTATCAGTTCAATTAGTTATATGCCTGTCTTTATTCAACAGAAAAATCTAATAAACTCATTAAAAAACAGATTATGAATATAGACTTGAGTTAATCATATTCATCAAACTCATCAGAATCATTACTATTGATAAGTTCATCATTATTTTTGAGAATATCTTCAAGTTTAAAGATTTCATTATTAACGTTTAAAGAAATCTCTGATAATTTATCACTCGTGCTATTTAAATTTGAGTAGAAGTCCCCTATATTGGCAATCATTGTTTGATAGGTACTTATCTCCTCGCTGTTTTTTTCGGTTAGATCTCCTATCATATGAGCATATTTAACCGAAAGTTCAAAATAATTTAAAAGATCCTGCAGGCGTAGTCCTAAATTGGAGATCATATCATTAAGGGATGCAATGAAGGCTCTATTATTATTCATAATAGCTATTATCTCTTTTAGTATTGCAGCTGTTTCAAAGACCTGGTCGGAAGCTTCCATAATTCTATTAACAGATAATTTGGTGATACTGCTGATCTCTTTTGCAGAATTCATACTCCCTTCTGCTAATTTTGAAATTTCATCGGCAACAACAGCAAAGCCGCGTCCGTGTTCGCCTGCTCTTGCAGATTCTATTGATGCATTAAGGGAGAGGAGAGCTGTCATATCTGCAATTTCATTAATGGTTTTTGATATTTCAGCTATCCTTGATGACTCATCCTTTAGTGTAGTAATTGTCGTTGAGGCATTGTTAAGCTTATTTTGACATTTATCGGCAAGAGCGCCTATATCAGAGGCGTCTTTTTGAATTGAATCGCTTGATGAGAGCGTATTGTTAAATTCATCTTTTAATTTGGTTATCAGGAGTTTGCCATTTTCGTTAAAATCAATCTGACCAATTGTATGGGTGGTTATCATATCAAAAGAATCAATTACATTTGTTGATGACGCCATAGTCTTTTCAAATATTGGAGATTGTTCATCAATTGAATGATTAATATCTTTTGTAAATTTACTAAGATAATCTGTTGTCTCAGTAACATGTTCAATCAAATTTTTTGCCTCAATTATTATTTCTGTCATTCTGTTTTTTTCTATCTCTATCTCTTCTTTTGTTTCCTCTAATTCCATAGCTTTTCTCATTCTGGAGAATCTCATTCTATCTAATACAAAGACAAAGAAGGAACTGACAACCGAGATAGCTATTAAATCATTTAACGTATATTGCTGTCTGGTAGTTAAAAAAGTGAGCCCATGCATACGTCCTGTTATTAAAAATGAGGAAACAGCAGAGAGTATCATAAGCCAAAGCAATGATTTAAATATTGGGGCAACTATAATCAGAATCAAAATGAAAAAAAAGCCTGCAACATAAGTAGGATCGCCGCCTGTAATCCCTGTAAGTATTCCTGTGGCAATCTCTAAATAAAATCCCGTAGCTGTAAGTAGAAGCATACTTCTTTGTTTGAAAAACGGTATAAATTGCAGAATAAGAACAATAAATCCAACAACGGATAAGCCGTATCTAAAATAGATAATCAATGGTTTGTCAGGGTGGAGCAGACTGTCTGTTTTTATATATCCGATCCATGCAAATAAGCAGATGATTGCAGCTGGCGCTATAATCAGATTACACTGGTAATTCAATTCTCCGGAATATGTATTTTGAAATCTTTCTCTCTCCCAGAAAAGGATCTGTTTTATTGCACTGTACATATTTGGCTTACCTCTATTTATTATAATAGAATTTTGTTATATAAACCCAAATGAATAATTAAACACAATTACTTTAATTTGTGTGTAAATAAAAGAGCTTTTTGTTTTCTAAAAACTATTGATTACTTATTTTGTCAAATTGTTTTAAATAAAATAATATAATAAAAATCTGTTATAACTTATTAATCCTTTTTGCAGATTATTTGCCGAAAATATAGTTAAGAACAGCTATGGGGCAGTGTCATGAAGAAAATATTCATTTTAATTTTTTTTGTTATATTAATTCCGCTATCAGATACCATAAAAGCAAATAGATATTCTAAGCAGCACAAGCAGGATGTAGAAAAACAGAAAACCTCAGATTTAAAAAAACGTGATGCAATATTAAAGGAGTTTAATTCCTTTCTAAAAGAGTTCAGAGACGGCATACCTAACGAACAGGTGTCGTTTGACATTCCCCTTGATGTAGATCTGGCAACAGGGATTGTGAATGCAGGTTATCATTACACCGGAGCTATCCCTCCGAAAATTTACGGCTATGTGAATACCGATTCGCTGAATATGAGATCCGAAGGAGATTCTAAAAGCGAGATTATAGGCAAGTTAAAGTTTAAGGACAGGGTTGAGATATTATTTCAAGCTGATAAAGTTGATGTTATAAACGCCATGCAATCACCGTGGCTCCTTATAAAAAAAGATAATGGCGATGAGGGATGGGTCTTTGGCGCTTATGTTTCTCACAGTATTCCTTCGGAGAAAGACAGCGACTCAGGCAAGACCGACTGGAACATGATCATCCCTGCATCAGGAAAACTATCAAGTAAATTCGGTTACAGGGTTGATCCTGTTACAAAAAAGATGAATTCATTTCACAAGGGCGTAGATATTGCAGCGCCTGAAGGGACTCCTGTTTATGCTGCTGAAAAAGGTGAAGTCGTTAATGCAGGATATAATAACAGCGGTTATGGGAATCTCATCATTATACAGCACGGCGCAGATTTGGCAACCTATTACGGCCACCTGTCAAAGATTGGAACACCAAAAGGCAAGGATGTAAAAAAAGGCGATCTCATTGGTAAGATTGGAAGTACGGGAAAAGTTACAGGTCCGCACCTTCACTTTGAGATAAGGAAAGGGGGGCAGGCTCTGAATCCTGAAGATTTTATTCGCTAAGACCTGCGATTTGTTTTATGAGAAAATAAAATATTTTTTCACTCAATCTTTCCAGCGCCTGATTGGAACAATAAACATTCCAGCGGGTCGTTTATAAACATCTCAATTCATCCCTACGGGATTATTTAACATATACAATTGCCTGCGTGTTGCTTATCAGACAGCCCCAGCCTTTATTTTTTGTTTGTCCCTGCGATTTGGACAGCTGGTTTTGCGACCGAATCGGTCGCTCTTATCGGGTCTCCTCTAACAAAAAGTCTATGATATTCTTAAAACATATACCTTCGTGATCGCTCGCATAAGTTTTATCCATAGAGAGTACTGTCTTTTCATAATTGTCGGGTATAGCTTTGAGCGAGGCAAGCTCACGCTCTTTAACGCTTTCATCCATTAAACTCAATGTAACCTGATAATACTTTTTTATGTCTTGCCTGACAGCAAAAAAATCTACCTCGCTGTTATACCATTTGCCAATATAAACCTGATAGCCGCGTCTGAGCAGTTCGAAGTATATAACCGTTTCTAAAACGCGTCCTATATCGCTGTCGGCATAACCCATAAGAGCGTTGCGTATTCCCGTATCGGAAACGTAATACTTGGAAAGCGTTTTTAGTTGTTCTTTCCCTTTAATGTCATAGCGGTCTAACTTATAAACGATATAGGCTTTTTCGAGAGCGTCCAAATATGAAGCGATTGTTGTGGACTTTACAGACACATCCCTCCCTTGAGCTGTTAAAAAACCGCTGATTTTGTTGCTTGATATAATATTTCCAGTATTGGTGATGACATAGCGGACTAATTTTTCAAGCAGATCAGTGTCTTTACTTCCTGTGCGCGCTACGATGTCCTTTACGATTACAGAATTATACACGCCGAGGAGAAACTGATATATTGTATTGTCGTTTTGCGGTAAGGTTGCGACGCCGGGCATGCTGCCGTATTTTAAGTATTGATTAAATTTTTCCTCTAAGCTAAATTCCGGCAGATGATTGAATTGTAAAAATTCTTTGAAAGAGAGAGTAAGCATTTTGATTTCTACATATCTGCCTGACAATAGCGTAGAAATATCAGAGGAGAGTAAATGAGCGTTAGAACCTGTTATATAAATATCAACATCTATATCGGTTTCCACATTCAAGCTATTGACTGCTTTTTCCCAATGTTCGACTTGTTGAATTTCATCAAGCAATAAATAATATTTTTTTTTATCGGTAAGCTTGTCCCTTATCAGCTTATAAAATAGTTTGTATTCCCGGATGTCATCAAATGTCATCAATTCAAAATTTATATCTATTATATGGTCTATTGGAACATTATTTTGCAATAAATACTCTTTAAATAATTGGAGCAAAGTCGATTTGCCGCACCGCCTGAGTCCAGTAATGACTTTGATGAGTTTATTGTCTTTGTAAGACAAAAGATTTTTAATATATTGTTCGCGCCCTATCATATTTCCCACTTAAATGCCTTATAAGGGTAAAACTTTAAAAAATCAAGAATTTTAGCTATGTATAGGGAAAAAAATTAAAAAATAAAAGTTTTACCCTTGCAATGCTAAAACTTTAAAATAAATGTAATTTTAGCCTTGTAGGGGTAAAACTTTAAGAAAGAGTTTTTACTCTATAAAAGGAATTTTCAAATGAGGGAAAAGAGTTTACGGGCGGACAAAATCCGCTCCTACTTAATCAGGCTGCAAATAATCTCAGTCACTCCCGGCATTAAATTTTCAATTTCAATCATCTCCTCGTCTGTAAATTTAGAGAGTACATGGTCTGAAACAGACATAGATTCATTTTCAGGTCTGCCAATGCCAAAGCGTATGCGGTAAAAGTCGGCGCTCCCTGTTTCTGCAATTATTGAACGGAGTCCATTGTGACCCTTATGTCCGCCGCCGAATTTTTCTTTTACCTCGCCGAATTTAAGCTCAAGTTCGTCGTGCACTACAATAAGGTTTGTATGTTTCTCTCCATAGTAGTCCATTGCTTTTTTTACGGCTTTGCCGCTCTCGTTCATATAAGTTTGAGGGAAGAGAAGCAGCAGATCAATATCATCTACCTTGCCAAGACCGGTTTCCGAGAGGAAAGATTTTTTATTAATTTTAATATTATTTATCTCTGCAAATCTCTTTCCGGCTAAAAATCCGATATTATGTCTTGTTCGGTTATACTTTAAACCGGGATTTCCAAGAAAGGAGAGAATTTTCATTAACACTACCTTTTTATATTATTTGTTTAAATTTTTTGCGCCTGACGGCACAAATTAGTTTATCAACGCTATCTTTTATATTATTTATTAGAGCTTTTTGCAGTCTGACAGCGCAAATTAGTTTATCAACACTATCCTGAACATTATTAATTTAAGCTAAAGCTATTAATTGCAGATGTAATATCATCAAAGATATGGAGATGTTTATCAAGACCTGTAGATTTGAATATCCTTCTTATATCATTGTTGATATTTACGAATAAAAGTTGTTTTTTATTTTCTTCTAATTTCATGTTTAATATTACTAATATGCCAAGTGATGAGCTGTCTATAAAAGTTGTTTCGGAAAGATCGAAAAGTATATATTTTTTTTCATCTATAAATTTATAGATGATATTTTCTAATGAAGTTATGTTTTCAACTGAAATTATACTTTTAATCTTAAATAAGATATATTCATCTTCTATAGTTGTTATTATTTTTAATCGCATTAGTTTTTCTATATCATATTATCTATTTAATTAATTTCAAAAACTGATTAAATTAAATTCTTTTATATTATTTGTCAATCAATATTTTTTTAATAGACGTTTAATCATAATAAAGTTGACACATTCATATTTCTAAATTTAGCCTGTCAAAGTCGTTAAAATTATTATCTATGGTGCAACATTATGCCTAGAGCAAAAATCTGGGGTTTTCTCTCAGTGCTTATTTCCGCCTCAATTTTTGGGGTGTGTATATTTTCAATTTTGATTATTAACTATCACGATTTTACAAATTTTAATAGTGTTAATCTAAGCGAGCTTAATGCTATGACATTCTATTCGGCAGCAATACCAATTACAATTGTAACATTATTTGTGCTAAGTACGGGTTTCTGGATAGGATGGGTAATATTGACTATAAAGGTGGTACCTCCTATGCCTGAGATTGTTGAAAAAAAAGATAATTCAAAGATTAAGGCTGTATTATTGTGCCTTATTACTGTTTCTTTGATGGTCTTAATGATCTATGGAGTCTATATAAGAAATTTTTGGGCTCTTGCTATTCCTGCGCTTGTTATTTCTTTTGTTATCCTTGGAGCAATTTTTTGGGTTGGCATGGCAATTATTACAACCAGATCAACTTTGATAACAAATAAAAAGCAGTAAGTAAAGATATAATGAGAGTTTTACTTCTTGGTTACAGGGGCAACCCATATTCCGGTGGTCAGGGGATATATATTTATAATCTCTCCAAAGAGCTTGTAAAGCTTGGAGTTACTGTTGACGTTATGGTAGGACCTCCATATCCTGATCCTCTTGAAGAATGGGCTGAAGTATATAAAATTGAAAATTTAAATATCTGGTCTATAAAGACTAAGGATATTCCGTATAATAAGCTTACAAGAATATTTTCTCTTTGGAACTTTGCCGACTATATACTTACCAGACTTCATATATTTCCAGAAATGGAAACCTTTAGTTTTAGGGCATTTTTTGCTTTGGAAAAAATTTTAAAGCATAAAAGATATGACCTTATTCATGATATTCAATCGCTTGGCTGGGCTACTATACCTATGAAAGGCTTTGGCATACCGATTATTACAACCGTACATCATCCCCTTACTAAAGACAGAGAAGCCGACCTTCAACGCAATTGGGGTTTGTGGGATAAGACAACAACCATACTCTTTTATCCGCTTGTTATGCAGGGATTTGTAATAAGAAGAATCAACAGGGTTATCACGTCATTTAAAGAAGGGATTGATGAACTCGGCAAAGCCTTTAGGGTAAAAAAAGAGAAGGTCTCTGTTGTATATAACGGAATGGATGTTGATCTGTTTCAGAACACAGGCGAGGCAAGAGAGGATAATGCGCTTCTATTTGTCGGCAATACCGAGGATACCAAGAAGGGACTGGTATATCTCTTTGAGGCTATGACTCTCCTCCCAGAACACGTAACACTTACAATAGTAGATGACGGTCCGCCTAAGAAGATGACTGCATGGGAACTTATAAAAAAATTTAATATTGAGCACAGGGTAAAGTTTACGGGAAAACTCAGCGCTAAGGAACTTGTAAGTATTTACAGCAGAAAGACCATACTTGTTATGTCGTCTCTCTTTGAAGGATTTGGACTGCCCGCTGTTGAGGCAATGTCGTGCAAGACTCCGGTTGTTGTTACTACTGCAGGTTCGCTCAAGGAGGTTGTAACTCCAGACTGCGGCGTACTTGTTGAACCTCAAAATCCTTTAGCCCTGAAAGACGGGATTATGAAGCTTTTAAAGAACAAAAAGCTAAGGGAGCAGATGGGCAAAAACGGGAGAAAACGCGCAGTAGAAAATTTTTCATGGTCCGTTGCTGCAAAGAATACACTGGAAGTGTATAAAAGAGTCATTAAGGAATACAGGAGTAAAAGATGAAAATCTGTCTCCTTACATATAGAGGCAATCCCTACTGCGGAGGTCAAGGCATCTACACAATGCACATTGCTGGGGAGCTGGCTAAATTAGGACATGAAGTTCATGTAATACAGGGACCGCCCTATTTTCCTCCAATGGATGGAGTTCATGTTCACTATGTCAGCAATCATAACTATTTTAATAATAAAAAAAATTATATAAAGCCTCATAAACCTTTTGCTGCATTAAAGCCTTTAAATTTTTATGAATTTGTTGCATCAAAATTCGGCGTATTCCCTGAGATTGAAACTTTTTCATTCAGGGCATTTTACAAGTTAAAGGAACTTCTTAAAACTCATAAATTTGATATTATACATGACAATCAGAGCCTTGGATACGGATTTCTGCTTATTAAAAACTTTGGTATTCCGTTTATCTCAACAATACATCACCCTCTGTCAATAGACAGGACAACGTGGTTTGAATATCCGTCTGATTTTTCACTTAAGATTAAACGCGTTTTGTATTATCCGCTTATTATGCAGGGATATATTGCAAGGAGAATGGATCATATAATGACTGTCTCTCACGACGCGGCTAATGAGATAGTAAAGGCTTTTGGCGTTAAGCCTGAGAAGATGAGTGTTGTGTATAACGGTTTGGACAGCGGGATATTTAGACCTATATCCGGTATGAGAAAAAAAGAGAACAGTATTCTCTTTGTCGGAAATGTTGAGGATAGAAAAAAGGGCGTAATTTATCTATTGAAAGCTTTGACTCTGACTAAGAACAGAGTTTCCTTAACGGTAGTTGACGGAGGTTCGCCCAACAGGAAATATGTTACTAAGTGGATTGATAACTTTAATCTTAACGACAGGGTGTACTTTACAGGAAAAATCTCCGATGAAAAACTGATAGAGCTTTACTCGCAGCATCAGATTGCAGTGTCGCCGTCACTTTATGAAGGATTCGGATTTCCTGCTGCTGAGGCTATGGCATGCGGATTACCGCTCATTTCTTCCGATGGGGGAGCTCTCCCTGAGGTTGTCGGCAAACATTTAGAAACAGGTTATATTGTTAAGTCAAGGGATTCTTATTCAATTGCAGAGGCGATTGATTTCTTCATAGATAATCCTCATATAAGAGAAAAAATGGGAAGAGCTGCGCGTAAAAGAATTATAGAGGTATTTACATGGAGAAATGCGGCGCTGAGTATTGTTGAAACATACAAAGAGGTTATTGATGCTTACAGTGGACTTTGACCGACTGACTGTTAAAGAAGGGGATATTGTTCTTGATGCAGGGTGCGGGCTCGGGCGCCATTCCATTGAGTTTATGCGCAGGGGTGCGTCTGTTTTCTGTATGGATCTGGATTTGGATTCTCTCTTAAAAACAAGATATACATTAGCGGATATGAAGCTGCAAGGCAGAGCCCCGGCAAATTCAGGTTTCATTACGCATGTGGGCGACGCGCTCAATCTGCCGTTTAAGGATGAGACCTTTGATAAAATAATATGCGCAGAGGTAATGGAGCATGTTGATGATGATTTTAAGGCTTGCTCGGAGCTTGCAAGAGTTTTAAAAAAGAACGGGAGAATTGCCATAACTGTTCCTACTTTTTTCAGCGAGATGATTTACGATATTCTTACACACGAATATTTTACATCGCCGGGCGGTCATGTCAGGAAATATTTTCCATCGGAGCTTGCTCATATGATGAGGAAAAACGGTCTTGAAGTCTATGCTGTGGGATTTAAACATTCTTTCCATACTGTCTGGTGGATTATAAGGAGCGTGGTCGGACTGCATAATGCAAACCATCCGTTAACAAAAGCATATCATGAATTTCTTACTCTTGGTCTCTTCTCAAAATTTATGAGAAAGGTTGAGCTCTTTTTTAATTATTTTTTCCCAAAGAGTGTTGTTATATATGCGTGGAAGAAGTAGATCAATGGGCTTCATTCCAGCTTTTGCCGATACCAATGTCAACAACTATGGGTACATTCAGTTTCAGCGCATTCTCCATAATATCTTTGACTGTTGCTTTCATGATCTCAATTTCGTCTTCGTGCACTTCAAATACAAGTTCATCGTGAACCTGCATTATCATACGCGACTTAAGTTTTTTCTTTTTTATTTCATCGGCAATTTTTATCATTGCAATTTTTATCATGTCGGCAGATGTTCCCTGTATGGGAGTATTTATTGCAATACGCTCCGCTCCCTCTCTTCTAAAAGATGTGGTTGAGTTTATTTCAGGTACGGGTCTCTTTCTTCCCATAAGCGTTTGTACGTAGCCGTGTTTTTTTGCAAAATCGATTGTTGTTTCTATATATGATTTAAAGCCGGGATAAGTTTCAAAATATCTCTTTATAAACTCTGCCGCCTCCTTGACTGTAATTTCAGCCTGTTGAGAAAGACCGTAAGGCGAAACGCCGTAGATTGTTGCAAAATTAATAATCTTTGCCTGACGTCTCATGTCAGGCGTTATTGCATCAATTGAAGCGCCGAATGCGGAAGACGCTGTCATGTTATGAATATCGATCTTATCTTTAAAAGCGGATTTCATGTTCTTGTCATCGGAGTAGTGAGCTGCAAGCCGGAGTTCAATCTGGGAATAATCTGCAGACATCAATAAGTAATCCTTTTCGGGAACAAACCCCTTCCTTATCTGACCTCCAAATTCATCCCTTATGGGAATATTCTGTAAATTGGGATCCGATGATGAGAGTCTCCCCGTAGCAGTAACTGTTTGATTATAGGACGTGTGGATTCTTCCTGTTTTTCTGCTGATAAGTTTAGGCAGTGAATCAATATATGTGTTGTGTAATTTACTCAGTGTTCTGTATGCTATAAGGGAATCTATTATTTCATGGCTCCCTTTTAAGGCCTCTAATACTTGAATATCAGTTGAAAAACCGGTTTTTGTTTTTTTTGCGGTTTTAAGCTTTAACTTATCAAACAGTATTGCAGACAGTTCTTTTGTTGAATTAATATTAAATTCTTGTCCTGCCTGCGAGTATATTTTTTTTTCTACATCTTGAATTTTTTCCGTAATAGTTTCTTTCATCTTTTCAAAATTTGAAGTGTTAATTTTTACGCCTGTGTACTCCATATCAGCCAATACCGGGAGGAGCGGCATCTCAATAGTTTCAAAGAGATTAGTAAGGTTTTCCTCATCAAGCTTTGATTTAAAGAGTTTATACAATCTGAATGTTATATCCGCATCTTCAATTGCATACTCTGCTAATTTTTCAAGAGGAACCTCGGTAATCGGTACTGCGTTTTTACCTGCGCCGACTAACTCTTTAAAAGATATTGTTTTATAATTAAGATATTGGGCTGCGAGGTCGTCCATATTATGCCTTCTTTCAGACGGATTTAGAAGGTATGAGGCAATCATTGTGTCAAAGTATATGCCGCGTAGTTCAATACCCGACCCTTTAAGCACTAACAGATCAAATTTGAGATTTTGACCTATTTTTTTTATTTTATCATCTTCAATAACAGGTTTTATCAGCGGTAATGAAATTGAAGGATCCAAATAATCTCCGCTAAAAAGTCCTCTGTTTTGCAGAGGGAGAAACCAGCCGCTGTTTGCCTCAATGGAAAATGACATGCCGATAAGATTTGCCTCAACCGGATGCAGCGAATCCGTTTCAGTGTCAAGTGAAACTAATCCGGCTTGTTTGATTTCATTTATCATTTTTGTTAAATCTTTTTCATCTTTAATGATTTTATAATTTTTTTCATTGTCCGGTATTATTTCTTTTTCATGTATTATTTGTTCATCGTTTTTTATGAAATCTTTCGCTATAGATGCCATCTCAATATCATTAAAGTATTCTGCTGCCGTCTTAGGATTTATTTCGTGAAAGGACATATCCTTTAGAATAATTTCAAGCGGGACATCTCTCTTAATTGTAACAAGCTCTCTGCTTAGGAATGCCATGTCTTTATGAGTTTTTAGAATCTCGCCGGTTTTACCTTTTATTGAATCGACATTATCGTAAATTTTTTCCAATGATCCAAATTCCGTTATGAGCTTTAAAGCGGTCTTTTCGCCGATACCCTTTACGCCGGGAACATTATCCGATTGATCGCCCGTCAGCGCCATATAGTCAATTACCTGTTCGGGCGTTATACCTTTTTTTTCAAAAATTCCGTTCTTATCATATATCTCATACTCAGATATACCTTTAGTATTGGCATAGATTAGAACATTATCATTAACAAGCTGGTAAGCATCCTTATCGCCTGTTACAATATATATTTCAAGTTCACTTGATGAGAATTTTTCCGCTATCGTACCGAGTATATCATCTGCCTCATAATCGGGATGTTCAAGCATGGCAATACCGAGTGTTTTGACCATGTTCTTTATTTCGCCGATTTGACTTCTCATGTCGTCGGGCATCTTTTGTCTGTTAGCTTTATACTCTTCATAGAGTTTAAATCTAAATGATTTTTGAGGAGGATCAAAGGCAACTGCTAAATAATCTGGAGATTGTTCGCTTATAAGTTTGATGAGCATCTTTGCAAAACCGAATATTGCCGATGTATTTTGACCCTGTGAATTTGTAAGCGGACTTTTTATGAATGCATAATATGCTCTGTAGCACAGAGCATGACCGTCAAGGATAAATAATTTTTTTTTCATAGTACTATCTAAATTGCCTTTGTTTGTTTAATTCTGTTTATTTCACTTACCTTTCCAACGAGTATTCCATTGGTATTTGCTAATCTCTGCGCTAAGGCTTGTACCATTTTTGCGGCAAAGTGGGGATTCACAACAAGAAAGGCTTTAAGTTGGTCAATATTATCAATAAATGCAAGTTTTACATTTCCCACAGCCCGGACTGTGGCGCTCCGTGGCTGTTCGGTGAAGAGAGATATTTCTCCAAAAAAATCCCCTTTCCCCATTGTTGCAACGGTTATATTTTCTGTTCTGGTTGATAGAATTACACAGACATTCCCTTCAAGGATTATATACATCCGTTGTTCAATTTTTCCTGCTTTTATTATATCTTCACCTTGTTGAAAATAGATAATATTCTTTGGCATATTTCCTCCAACATATACTTTAGTATATTATCGATTTAATATATATTTTGTCAATTTAAGAATTTGTTAAGTTTTATCTTAAAATTATATTGAATTTCAGATTAAGTATAAAGGTCATAAAACTATTTTATCAAACTATAAATAAAATTTGGAGTATTATTTGCTGCTCTATGCTGGTAGTCGGTTTTAACTTAAAAAGCTTGCATTTTCTTATGTATGTGTTTTCCTTTGTTTTTAAAGATTTTAATAATACTTTACATAGACTTTTTTTGTATGGTTAATTATTATATTTATACAAATTTTAGTGTTAAATAAAGTAAGGGAGGATTTAATGAAAAAATTTATTTGTGCAGTGTCAATAATGGCAGTAGCTGCAATTTCGGGCTCTAACGCTATTGGGAAAAAGTTTTTTAACGCAAATGATGTTAAAGACATTGCTAAGACTATAATAAATATGTCATTTGGCAGCGGACCAAATGGTCCCTTTGATGTTAAAAAAACAACAAATAAGGATGCAACCCTTGTAATTCAGAATGATACGGACAGAGTTATAAATGTAAAAGCTAAAGGTCCAACAAATAAGTCTTTTACCGTAAACTCAGGTAAGAGCTCCAGCGCAATTGTTAAACCCGGTAGATATAACTTTGTCGCTACAGCGCAAGGGACAAGCGGTTGTGAAGGCGATGTAACACTCGAAGGTTACAATGAGTACACATGGATTTTTGTTATTAGGAAATAGATGTGTCTGCGGGCGACCGAGAGCGGCCGCCCGTAAACCAATATGCGTGCTAAAAAACTAAATGAAAGGCGGTCTATCATTTTAATATATGGAAATTGTAATTCTGGACAGCGCATATAAACACGGCATATCAAAAGAGAGTATTCTTTTTTGTTTGTTGCATTTCCAGAGTGATTTGGTAATGGATGAGACTTCGACAAAACGTCTGCTGGTTGGTTTTGATCATAAGGGAATTGCGTTGGAAATAATTGCTATTGAAGATGATGAACAAAACCGTCTGGTTGTTATTCATGCTATGAAACTACGGAAACAATTTTACCACTTATTATCAGATGGAGATGTATTATGAACTATAATGAAATAAATATTGAAGAAGAAGTGAATCATGTTGTTAACGCTGTAGAACAGGGAACTTCACGGCCTGCAACAAAGCGGGAGTCTATGGCTGTCAGACTTGCCGCCCTGAGCGAAATTGTTCATGAAATGCAGGTCCTCGTAGAAAATGATAAAGAACTGATTGGAGCCTGACTCTCCTTTAAAAAATAAAAGTCATAAAATAGATAAAAATATTTTTTTAATAAAAAAATATTTGACATATTTTCAGGTTAAGATAATTGGTCGATATATTAAAACTATTGGAAAGAATTTTTTTAAAAACTTATGAAATCTATGACAAAACAATTAGTTAATGGTATTTTTTCAATGATGAAACCGAAGTCTTTTGGCTTTGGATATTTCTATTTTTACTACTATGGAAACAATATAATGAACTGAACGAGTTTTATCATAAGAATATATTATGCAAAGCCCTTTGATAAAAACTCAAAGGGCTTTTTTTTGATAATGCTTTTAGTTAAATTAAAGAGAATATAGATGTTACGGAGAATATAGATGAAAAATCTTAAACTTGTAAAACTAAATGATTTTAAAGAGCGGAGTACAATTAAAATAGGCGATTCGACTATTGGAAAAGATTTTGTAATTATTGCAGGTCCATGTTCTGTTGAGAGTGAGGAGCAGACTATGCAGACTGCAGAGGCTGTAAAAAAGGGGAATGGCAATATGTTAAGAGGCGGAGCTTTTAAGCCGCGCACGTCTCCATACGATTTTCAAGGCTTGGGTTTAAAGGGACTTAAGATTCTTGAGAAGGCTAAGGAGCAAACAGGTCTTCCAATAGTTACAGAGGTCATAGACCCAAGAGATGTTTCCTGGGTGTGTGAGTATGCCGACATTTTACAAATAGGCGCAAGGAATATGCAGAATTTTTCACTCCTTAAAGAGGTGGGTAAATCCAAAAAACCTATACTTTTAAAAAGAGGAATGTACTCAACGCTTAGAGAGTGGCTTAACTGCGCCGAATATATATTAGCCGAAGGAAATCCCGATGTAATATTATGTGAAAGGGGGATAAGAACCTTTGAGACATATACAAGAAATACCCTTGACCTTAGCATTATACCGGCGGTGAAGGAATTAACTCATCTTCCCATTATGGTAGATCCGTCACATGGGACAGGTAAACTAAGCCTCATTGAACCTATGTGCTTAGCCTCTGTTGCCGCAGGCGCAGACGGACTTTTAATTGAGGTCCATATAAATCCCGAAGAGGCAAAGAGCGATGCAGATCAACAGCTCACGCCTGAACAGTTTTATAGTATAACAGAAAAGGTTCTTAAGTTAAAAAAGTTTATCGATTCTTTAGATTCATGAAAACATATACAGAGGAATAAATTGAAAGAGATCGTAATAACTGCCGGCAGTAGCAGCTCGATAGTAAAGATTGGGGAATCAATAGAGAACATTAACAATTACGCCTCAATAGAAAACACGGTGATAATTACCGATGAAAATGTTAATAGATTATACTCCGGATTGTTTTCGCACTATCGAACAATAGTTATTGGTACGGGCGAAGAGATAAAAAATATCTCAACGATAGAATATATTATTAAAAAACTCATTGAGCTCCGGTGTGACAGGAAGACATTTATTCTTGGAATAGGAGGGGGAGTTGTATCGGATATTGCAGGATTTGCAGCCTCAATATATATGCGCGGATTAAATTTTGGGTTTATATCTTCAAGTCTTCTGTCACAGGTCGATGCAAGCGTTGGCGGTAAGAACGGAGTCAATATCGACGGCTTGAAGAATATGATAGGAACAATAAATCAGCCTGAATTTGTAATATGCGATCACAGTATGTTAAAGACCCTTCCCGATGATGAGTATATAAACGGCATAGCCGAATTGATTAAAACTTCCTGCTTAGATAATGACGGTCTGTTTCAATTTATTTCGGATAACAGAGAAAAGCTGCTTAAACGTAATGAGGATATTATCTCTGAGGCTGTATATAAATCCGTAAAGTTTAAGGCTAAGATAGTTGAAGAGGATGAAAAGGAGACGGGTGTGCGAAAAATTCTAAACCTTGGTCACACTCTGGGGCATGGAATAGAAAAGGTTAAATCTTTGAAGCATGGATTTGCAGTCGCCATTGGTATCTCTTTTGCTCTGTATATATCAAGAGATTCGGGACTTTTAAGTTTATCTGTTGAAAGAGAGATTGTTGATATACTTAAATATTTCGGACTTCCTGCTGCGCTTAATGAGGTTGCAGATAAAAAAAATATATCCGAGATAATAGATGCAGTACGGAGCGATAAAAAAAGAGATACGGACGGCGTTGATTTTGTTCTCCTTAACGGGATTGGCAGAAGTGTAATTAAAAAAATAGACTATGATGAGCTTACCGAATATATATTAGACTATATTGAGAGAGGTAATTGAATATGATATGTATAAGTATTGCAGATGTAACAATAGATGAGGCGCTTAATATTATTCAGAGTAATGAACTCTCCGAAGTAAGATTAGACAGATTGGTTTTTAACAAAGATGATATTTCAAAATTATTTTCGGCTAAAAACAGTACAATAGTAACATATAGACCAACCGAGGTTGTTACGGAGAGTGAAAGAAAAAAATGGTTGATAGCTGCAATAAATGCAGGCGCTCAATATGTTGATATTGAAGTTGAGAGCAGCGATGATTTTAAAAATGACATTACCCGGACAGCTAAATCAAAAGGCTGTAAAATAATAGTTTCATACCATGACTACAATAAAACCCCGCTTATCAATGAACTTGAAGAGATCATAAAATGGTGCTTTGACAGTAAATGCGACATTGCTAAAATTTGCTGCTATGCAAATTCTTATGAAGAATGCGCAAGGCTGTTATCGCTGTACGGCTATGGAGATTCTATAATATCTATAGGAATGGGAAACATGGGAAAGATTACCAGAATTGCCTCTCTGCTGCTTGGAGCTGCCTTTACATACGCATCAATAGATGATAGAAAAAAAACCGCTCCGGGTCAGATAGATTCAAGGAAATTGAAAGAAATTTTAGAGATGATAAAGGCTTTGTAGTATGGAATGCAGCGAGCATAAACTCTTTGGCATTGTGGGACATCCGGTTTTTCACAGCAAGAGTCCGAATATTTTCAGATCAATATTCAGAGAGTATAATATTGACGCATCATATATCAGGATTGCCGTAAAGTGGATTGATGATGGAATTAGATTATGTAAAGAATTGGATTTTAACGGACTGAATATAACAGCTCCGTTTAAAAACAGCGTTATTGCCCATTTAGATTCCGTCTCGGAAGAGGTCAATGCCGTCAACAGCGTTAATACGGCAGTTAATCTTGATGGAAATCTCAGGGGATATAATACCGATTATTCAGGCGCTTCATTGCCGTTTGAGCATAGATTAGATTCGTTGAAGTTTAAGAGGGTTATAGTTCTGGGAGCAGGAGGAGCAGGATTGTCTGCTGCATTTGGTCTTTCTTCTTTGGGCTCGCAAGTTACAATATTAAACAGAACAATGAGAGACTTAAACAACACAGCCCTCAGGTTGGGAACAAGTTATGATTCTCTATCAAATATAGAAAAGTATATTAAAGAAGCGGATATTGTCATATCAACGCTTCCGTATGAAGCGGATCCTGTTGATATATCATCAATGAAAAGAGGGAGTCTATTTTTGGATGCATCGTATAAAAAGACTCACTACAAAGATATGTGTGAAAAATCCGGCATAACATTTATACCCGGTGAAGAATGGCTGGTCTATCAAGCGATATATGCATGCAAAAAATTTTTAGATTTTATCCCGGGCTTTGATATGGTCTATTCCGAGGCTTTGAATTTACGAAAAGAGAGAGATATTATATCCCTGATTGGATTTATGGGCGCAGGTAAGAGTTCTGTCGGAAGAGAACTGGCATATATGAAGAGAATGGATTTTATTGATATTGATGAGATTATTGAAAAGAAGATGTCCAAAACAGTAAGTGAAATATTTACCTCTATAGGTGAAGATAAGTTTCGCGCGCTTGAATCGGATATTCTTAAATCATTTAAAGGCGGCAAAAATCTTGTTATATCATGCGGCGGAGGGATTCCTCTTAAAGAAGAGAACAGGGAGTTTCTTATAAATGAAACGGAGTGTATATGGCTTTACTGTAATATGGATTCTACAATCAAGAGAGTTTTAGACGGCACAAGACCAATAATCAATTCGATGAAAGATACAAAAGAAGTTTATGAACTTTTTGATAAAAGGAAAAGATTTTATGCATCAACATGCGGGTCTATTGTTTTGTCGGAAGGTTCACCAAAAGAGACAGCGGAGTTTATAAATGAAGAAATACGTTTATCCTTCTAAGATCGATGGAACCATACAGGCAACCGCATCAAAGAGCTTTATGCAGAGGGTAATTGCCGGTGCGCTCCTTGCAGACGGCGAGAGCTTAATTGCAAATCCGACTTTCTGCGAAGACTCCATATCCGCATTGAGTGTAGCAGAGGGTCTTGGCGCTTCGATAATGAGGAATTCTGATGTGGTAATAATTAAGGGCGGAGTAAACCTTAGATCCGATATGCTCAACTGCGGAGAGTCAGGCTTATGTATCAGAATGTTTACTCCTATTGCAGCTCTTACAGGGAAGCGGGTAGTATTAACAGGCAGAGGTTCTTTAACAAAGCGGCCTGTATCCAGAATTGAAGACGGTTTATTATCACTTGGAGTGTCGGTAAAATCAAATGGTGGTCTTCTGCCGATTGAGATTTCATCGATGTTAAAAGGCGGCTATGCAGAGATAGACGGAAGTTTAAGCTCACAGTTTTTAACAGGGCTGCTCATGGCTCTCCCTGCTGCTGAAAAAGACAGTGTAATTAAGGTTAAGAATCTTACAAGCAGAAAGTATATAGATATGACCATTGAAGTTTTAAAAGATTTTGCTGTTGATATAGAGAATCGCGAATATGAAGAATTTATAATAAAGGGTGGTCAAAGTTATAAGCCGGCTAAAATAGAGATAGAGGGAGATTGGAGCGGCGCTGCATTTATTCTATGCGCAGGGGCAATTGCAGGAAATGTAACAATCAGAGGACTTAATATGTCTTCATCTCAAGGCGACAGAGAGATTATTACAGCTTTAAAGCAGTGCGGAGCTAATGTAAATATCGGCAAAGATTTTGTTGAGGTTAGTAAAGAGAATCTGAACGGATTTGAATTTAATGCCGACGATTGTCCCGACCTTATACCTCCTCTTGCGGTTCTTGCAATCCACTGCAAAGGAGAAAGCGTAATTAATGGTGCCGACAGACTTAAAGATAAAGAGAGCAACAGGGGAGATGCCATTAAATCGGAATTTGAAAAATTAGGCGGAGTTGTCAGAATAGATAATAATCGCATGATAATCAAAGGGTCGGATATTGCAGGAGGAGAGGTCAATTCCCATGGAGATCATAGAATAGCTATGGCTTGCGCAATAGCTTCTTTAAACGGATTCGGCAGAGTTGCAATTGAAGATGCGGAGTGTGTAAATAAGTCATATAATAATTTTTTTAATAATCTCTTAAAACTTGGAGTAAAAGTAGAATGAATAGTTTTGGAAATATTTTCAGAGTTTCAATATTCGGCGAATCGCACGGACCATCAATCGGAATAATTATTGACGGCGCGCCGGCAGGTATAGATTTTTCCGAACTTGATATGGAAGACGACATAAAAAGAAGAATGCCCCGCGAGAGAGGTACGACTGCAAGGAGAGAGCCGGACAGACCTGATATAGTCAGCGGTATATTTAATGCTAAGACTACAGGCGCGCCTGTTACAATAATGTTCAAGAATAATAATACCATATCAAAAGATTATGAAAGATTTAACACTATTCCAAGACCGGGTCATGCGGATTTTACAGCAATGAAAAAATATAAGGGCTTTAATGACAATCGAGGGGGAGGACATTTCTCAGGAAGGATTACACTCCCCCTTGTTGCTGCTGGAGTTCTTGCAAAGAAAATTTTAAAAGGAGTAACTATAAGTTCAAGGATAGTTGAAATAGGAGGCAAAGAGAATTATCAAAGCATTATAGATGAAGTTCTGTTGTCGGGCGATTCTGTCGGCGGTATTATTGAGGTTAAATTAGCCGGACTGCCTGCGGGACTCGGCGAACCGTTTTTTAATTCATGCGAATCCGATATAAGTCATATAATTTTTTCGGTTCCTGCTGTTAAAGGGATAGAGTTCGGTTCGGGTTTTGCATCTGCAAGAATGAAGGGGAGCGGGCATAATGACATGATAATCTCAACAGATGGAAAGACTGCAACTAATAATGCAGGCGGAATAAGCGGCGGCATTACTAACGGCAATGATGTTGTATTCAGGGTTGCAGTAAAGCCTACGCCGAGTATAGGACTTGCGCAGGAGACGATAAATATTGAAACAGGCGAGATTGAGAATCTGTCAATAAATGGGAGGCACGACGCTTGTATTGCGCTTCGCGCTCCTGTAATATTTGAAGCATGCGCAGCAATTGCTATGGCAGATTTATATCTTAAGTATATAATTGATAATTGTTGGAGTATATAAAATGGATCTTAACAAAATTAGAAGCACAATAGATCAGATAGATTCAAAGATATTAAAGCTGTTGAATGACAGAATGGAACAGGCTCTGCTTGCAAAAAGATTTAAGAATTCAATTGAGGATTTAGAAAGGGAGAATGCGATAATGGAAAAGATTAAAACTTCTCCAAATCTGCTCCTCGAACCTGAATTTAAAGAGAGCATATATGGGCTTATAATTTCGTGGAGTAAAAAACTTCAAGCAAGGGATTATAAAGTTATAGGATTTCAGGGCGAGCATGGAGCATATAGTGAAGATGCGGCGTGTAAATGGGATAATGACCTTTTGGCAATCCCTTGTACAACATTCAATGAGGTCTTTGAAAGAGTAAACTCAGGTCTGTTTGATTTTGGTATTGTGCCTGTTGAAAACACTCGCGCCGGAATAGTTGAGTCTGTTTATGAACTTTTAATTAATACGGAGGTCTTTATTGCGGGTGCTATTGATATTCCGATCTGTCATAATCTCTTAGCTCCTCCGGGTACTGATCACAGAGAGATAAAAGAGGTGTACTCACACTCACAAGCCCTGTCTCAATGCAGAAGTTTTCTTGCAAGGAATAAGTTAACGCCGGTACCTTTTTATGATACTGCAGGTTCTGCAAGGATGCTTGCCGAAGCAAAGCCAAGGGGAGCGGCGTGTATTTCCGGCAAGCTTGCAGCAGAATTGTACAACTTGGAGGTCATTAAGGATAACATACAGGATTTTAAAAATAACAGAACAAGGTTTTTAGTCTTATCTAAGGAGAACAGCGAGTGTCAGGGAACAAAATGCTCTGTTACATTCTCTGTTCAGCATAAATCGGGCGCGCTCTTTAGCGTACTTAAAATTTTTGCCGATGCAGGTATAAATCTTACAAGGATAGAATCTATACCGACCGAACCGGGAAGCTATTCGTTTTTTATAGACTTTGAAGGGAGTAATAATGATCCTGCTGTTCAAGAGGTTCTTAATGATGTTGCCGAAGCTACAACTGATTTTAGACTGCTGGGCTGCTATATAGAAAAATTTATTATAAATCAAAATTTTAGCGAGGTGGAATGATGAGAATATTTATAATCGGAGCAGGTCATATGGGGAGTTGGCTTACAGAGGAGCTCTGCCACGACCATGAAGTTGCGGTTTTTGATATAGATGCTAAAAAGCTTAAACATTTTATTAATGTAAACAGATTTCTTAATATTGAAGAGGTTAAAGATTTTGATCCGGAACTTGTAATTAATTGTGTAACCCTTAATAAAACAGAAGAGGTTTTTGATACGGTTTTCCCGTTTATTTCGGATAAATGTATAATCTCTGATATTACATCGGTTAAAGACGGACTTCCCGACTATTATAAAAAGGTTGGGAAGAGATTTGTATCGTCTCACCCGATGTTTGGACCTACATTCGGGAATGTGAGAGATTTAAGCAGCGAAAATGTAATTGTAATAAGCGAATCCGATAATGAGGGTAAGGAGTTTTTTTGCAGTCTGTTTAGAGAGCTGAGGTTGAATATTTATGAGTATTCATTTAAGGAGCATGATGAGATTATAGCATATTCGCTGTCAACTCCGTTTGCCTCATCATTAGTATTTGCCGCATGTATGAAAAAGATTGATGCCCCCGGGACTACTTTTAAAAAGCATATGGAGATTGCCAAGGGTCTGCTCTCGGAAGATGATTTTTTAATATCGGAGATTCTTTTTAGCCCCCATACATTAAAGCAGATAGAAAGCATAAACTCTCAGCTTTCATATTTAACACATATAATTAAGGCAAGAGATTCCGAAGAGATGGAGAAATTTCTGACGCGCTTGAGGGAGAATATTAGGTAATGAATTAAGGATTTGTTTTCGGGGCTGTCTGATAAGTAACAAGAGTAAACGATAAGTACATACCTGCGTCATTGCGAGCGCTTCAACAATGCTTGAGTATAGATTGTGTAACCTGCGCGTGGCAATCCAGAGTCTTAATTTATTCACTGTCACTGGATTGCCACGCCGAGTTTACATTGTTCTATCGGGAGAACTTAAAATACGGCTCGCAATGACGTAAGAATGTAACTGATTGTCAGCCTGTTACTTATTAGACAGCCCCAGGCGTAAATAGTCCTGTTATATGCTTTGTTGATTTTTGTTAGTTTTTAATAAAATATCAATTTCTGCAACCGTTAAATCCGGCTGTTGATATTTTTCTTTGGTATAATCTCCATAGCCATTTTCAAACTGTTGAATAAATCTTACCGTCCCAACAGACCCCAACGCTTCGTTTAATGCCTGCAAACCTATTTTTCTTATTTCCACTAGATTGTTTACATTAGGTGTTATTTTCATATAATTATTTTATTCTTTTCCCCGATAACATTTTTTCTTCGCTTTCCTTTATTCCGAATTTTTTCCCTTCGATTTTTTCTATTATTTCCATTATGCTCAAATGTTTAGTATCTTCATAAAATTTTTCCTTGTTTTTCCATGTTTCTTTTAACGCCTTTTCTAATGAATTATTCATCATTTAATACCTCCAATGGACTCGTCATACGAAATGGATAATGATACCAAGTTCGGGCGTATGTATTTATACAATTTTTCTATATTTTGTCAAC
Organism: Spirochaetota bacterium; assembly: GCA_009787025.1. Lineage (GTDB taxonomy): Bacteria > Spirochaetota > UBA4802 > UBA4802 > UBA5550 > WRGT01. Next base: position 921 of record WRGT01000071.1, on the reverse strand, counting down.
AAGTTTAAGGTAAATTGCACATAACGTTCCTGCTGTTTACTTCGTTTTGGGTGACGTATGGGCAAACACAAAGAGATCCTCTCCAATTCCTATCCTGCCTTTGCCTTTAGATGAGATGCATCTTCACTGTCGATTCCATTTCGTCATCCTTAGTATTTGCAGCATGTATGAAAAAAATTTACGTCTTATTTTTAAAATATTTTTCATAAAATACTTTACATTTTATTATTTTCATAATAAGATTACTTTGGGATAAATTATTGAAAATTCAATGTTTGATAAATTGGATATTTTCCCGTTAATAAAATAATAGTAATTACAGGAGGGTCTTGTGGCTGCAAAATTTGTTGTGTATCATGATAAGGCAAAAAAATTTAGATTCAGACTGGTGGCTCCTAATGGTGAAATCATTGCTGTAGGAGAAGCTTATGAAAGCAAAGCTTCGTGTCTTAACGGGATTAACTCCATTAAAAGAAATGCTCCTATTGCCGAGATTGTTGACGAAACGGTAAAAAAGGAACCGGCTGCAAAAACATCAGTCAAGAAGCCGGCTGCAAAAAAAGCGGCTCCTAAGAAAAAACCGGTTTAACAGCAAAACCCGCTGGGACAAAATCCCATAGGATATGCGGTAGCAGTAGTCAGCTTTAGGACTGATGATGTTCGCTGTATCGGTTTCGCTATGGGATTATCTCATTTCTTTCTTTCCTTCGTGTAACTCAGTGGTAATTTTTTTGTTTTTTTTAATGTATTATATCTGTTTTTTATTAAAATAAACAATAATTTGTCAGGGAACATGAGGCACGCAAGACTAACGCAGATATAGGGTCAGAGCCAACATCGTAAACTTAAGGATTTTTAGCATCGAATTATACGAATTAACACGAATATTTCGATAAAATTTAGGTCTTTATACGTGAAATC
>WRGT01000070.1 GCA_009787025.1 Spirochaetota bacterium | reverse complement strand
TCGTATGTCGTACGCGTTTACGAAAAAATTATTAATACAAATATACTAAAAGAAGATTTTGGAAAAATAGACAGACCTGTATTTATAGTGTTATACAATGGGAAAGACCCTTTTCCTAAAGAAAAATTTTTGCGATTATCAGATTTATTTAAAGAATTAGATGAATCCGATAAAAATGACTATGCCAGTTTAATATTTCTTGACGCATTAGTACTAATGTTGAATATTAATAAAGGCTGTAATCCAGACTTGGAACGCAGGAGCGAAACCTTGAGCGGTTACGCAGTTTTTGTTGCAAAAGTAAGAGAATATGAAACAAAATACCCTTTAGAAAAAGCGGTAAAATCAGCGGTTGAATATTGCGTAAAAAAAGGTATATTGACAGATTATTTTAAACAAAACTCGTCGGAGGAAGTAAGCATGAATTTTATCAAATACGATGAAAAACTCGCTATCAAAGTTGCCAGCAAAGAGGCAAAAGAAAAAGGCAGAGAAGAAGGTCAAAACTATGTACTGAACCTTATGAAACAAGGCTTATCCTATGAAGAGATTGAAAAGAGAGTAGAAAAAGAATCGAAGAAAAAACATAGATAAAACACTGTCTCATCCTGAAATAGGTTTACACTAAAAAAACTAAAGGAGTAAACCGATGTTAGGATTAAGAGAAGCAAGTAAAAAATTTTTCATATAAAAATTTTTCTCAGATTTTATTATTAAATTTTATTGATTAAAATATAGCAGATGCAAGGTAAAACATAAAGAATAAAGTGCCAAGAATTTTTTGGGATAGGCTCTGATGTAAATTACAAATTACAATGTACAAATTACAAATAAAAGATTAAAGATAAAATGAAAATAGCATATATTTGCACTCTGTAATTTGTAATTTGTACACTGTACATTGTACTTTGTACACTGTAATTTAGCCTAAAATAAAAAGGAGCTGCTATAAAACAGCTCCCTTCTAACTTTCGGGGTTTACGGGACTCGAACCCGCGGCCCTCTGCGTGACAGGCAGATACTCTAACCAGCTGAGCTAAAACCCCTTTTATCAAAGTCTGGAATAATAGATAATTCATGGTATTTTATGTCAATAAAAAACTTTTTTTTTCAAAAAATTTAAGATAAGACAAAACGCTAAATAATCAAAAATTTTAAATCAAACATTAAATCTAAAGTTTATAATATCTCCATCCTCTACTATATACTCTTTCCCCATAACATGGAATTTTCCGCTTTTTTTAAGCTCATCCTCTGACCCTGATTCAATAAGATCGCCGTATTTCATAACCTCTGCGCGGATAAATCCTCTTTGAATATCCGTGTGTATAGCGCCTGCAGCAACAGGAGCAGATGAACCTCTCTTAATAAGCCACTGCCTCACCTCATCCTTCCCTACAGTAAAAAATGATATGAGACCTAAAACCTTCATCGAAAGTTCTGATAGTTGATTTAAAGCCGGCTCTGTAATCCCAGCATCAGCCATAAACTCCAATCTCTCCTCTTCGCTGTCAAGGTTAGAGATTTCACTCTCAAGTTTGGCTGAAACCTGCATAACCTCAATAGACAGCGGCTCCAGACTCCCCCTAATTTTTTCTATCAAACTTCTGTCGCTGATTTTTCTATCATCAACATTAAGCGCTATAAGCATCTCTTTTGCCGTTATAAACGGATAGCCTGAAATGAGTTTACTCTCCTCATCTTTAAGCGTAAATGTGCGCAAGTGAAGGTCATTCTCAAGGTGGGATTTCATTCTGATTAAAAGCTCTTCCTCCTGGTCAAGTTTTGCATCGCTCCTCTTTTTTCTGCTGTTTTCAATTCTTTCAAATCTCTTTTCAATAAATATAAGGTCATGGAGTATAAGCTCGGAGTTTACCATTTCAATATCGCGCAGCGGATCCACAGAGCCTTTTGCATGATATATCGAATCATCCTCAAATGCGCGGACTATATGACAGAGCGCATCCATTTTAGATATATCTGTAAAAATTTTACCCTCGCGTATTGAGTCGCTCTCAATCTTTTGAAGAAGCTGCAGATTTATCTTTGCAGGAACCTCTTTCTTAGGCTTATACATTTTTACAAGCGTATCAAACCTTATGTCCCTCTTATCGGCAACACCTGCGCAAATTTTGTCTCCCGTATCATTTGGGATTGCTCCTGTTAGTAGTTGGAAAAGGCTCTTTTTCCCTGTTTGCGGCAGCCCTATTATTCCAAGCTCCATATACACTCCTTTATAATTATCACTTTTTAGCACGCAGATGACGCAGATGATCAGGATTTACGCAGAGTTTTTTATTCATTTAAATTATTCAGTTAATTCTTTGTATTTATACTTTTCCATCTGCGTTAATCTTAAAAAATCTGCGTCATCTGCGCGCCCATTATTTATGACAGATTATATTCTATTTTTAATTCAAACTATTATTAGTCAATATTTAAACTTCATATTAACTTTATAATTATGGAGATTTTATTTCTTGACATCATTTCATGTAATCTAAAAGTTAAATCCAATTATTTATATTATGGTGATGATAAATGCTGACTAAAACTCTGCCTTTTAATAAACAACAGATTGAAGAGATAATAAAAAAATACCCTACCCCTTTTCATATATATGATGAAAAAGCCATTAAAGATAATGCCCGAAGGTTAATTAAGGCATTTTCATGGTCTTCCGGGTTTAAGGAATACTTTGCAGTTAAGGCAAATCCAAATCCGTACATTGTAAAGCTTCTAAGCAGCATGGGATTCGGAGCAGATTGCAGCTCACTGCCCGAACTGATAATTGCCGAAAAAGCCGGAATAAGCGGAGATAATATTATACTCACATCAAATAATACGCCTGCAGAAGAATTCATCTATGCAAAAAAACTCGGCGCAATATTAAATCTTGATGATATAACTCACATAGATTATGTTGATAAACATGCAGGGCTTCCCGAGATTATCTCATTTAGATATAACCCCGGTCCGCTAAAGGGCGGAAATGCAATAATAGGCATACCGGAAGAAGCGAAGTATGGACTTACAAGGGATCAGTTATTTGAAGCATATAAAACAGTTAAAGACAGAGGCGTTAAACGTTTTGGTCTCCATGCAATGATTGCGTCTAATGAACTTAATGCCGATTACTTTGTTGATACTGCAGAGATACTTCTTGAACTTATATCCGAAATAAACAAAAGCCTGCATATAGATTTTGAATTTGTTAATCTTGGCGGAGGCTTTGGCATTCCGTACAGACCCGGTGACAAGTCCCTTGACCTTGAATATATTTCATCAAAGATAAAAGAGGTTTATGATAAAACCGTTTTAAGCTGTGGACTTAAACTTGTAAAAATATTTATGGAGAGCGGAAGACTCATTACAGGACCATACGGTTATCTTGTTACTAAGGCTATTCATAAAAAGGAGATATACAAGGACTACATAGGCGTTGATTCATGTATGGCTGACCTGATGAGACCGGCACTGTATGGAGCTTACCATCATATAACAATACTCGGAAAAGAGAATGAAAAGCCTGTAAAGAAATATGATATTACAGGTTCGCTATGTGAAAACAACGACAAATTTGCAATAGATAGAATGTTACCAAAGATTGATATAGGAGATATTCTTGTTATCCACGATACGGGAGCGCACGGATATGCCATGGGATTCAACTACAATGGAAAGTTAAAGTCTGCCGAACTTCTTTTAAAAGAAGACGGAACAGTGAAGCAGATTAGAAGGGCTGAGACAATAGATGATTATCTGGCGACTATAGATTTTAGCGGACTATAAAACTTAAAATCAGCCATCACGTTTTCTTTAAGGATGTTTCATAGTGAACTGATAAGTTTTGTTCTTTAGGATTAGAAATAGTAATTTGTAAACCAAGAGCATTGATAAGTTTTAAAACTGTTGTAAATTCAGGATTGCCATTCTCAGAAAGTGTCTTATAAAGTCCTGTTCTGCTGACTCCCATTTTTTTAGCAAGTTCTGTCATATTTCTTGCTTTTGCAACATTTGATAAAGCTCTTGTAATATGATGTATATCATTATCTTCAAAAGCCGCTTTAAGATATTCAGCAATAGCTTCTTCGCTATCTAAATATTTTGAAGAATCCCATTTTGTTAATTTAACCATTTCGCACCTCGTTTGCAATACTTTGCGATTTTTTAATATCTTTACTTTGCGATTTTTTATTGCCGCCACAGAGTAATATAATTATCGTATTATTCTGTTTGATAAAGTAAATCCTATATCCTGATTCAAAATGAAATCTTAATTCGGATATTCCGTTACCAACAGGCTTTGTATCTCCTAAATTTCCTTCTTTAATTCTATCTATTCTATCAGCAATACGAGACCTGACTTTTATGCTCTTTAAATTTTCAAACCAATTATCAAAAGTATCCGTTGTTATGACTTTATATATATTTTCATCTTTCATAAAGATAGTGTACTCCATAGCAGACACATGTCAAGTCTTTTTTTTAAATCAATGCTAAGGCTCTGACCCCTTTTCCCCGGTGATTTTATGTTTCAACTTAATAAAGACGAATGGAAAAACTTGATATTCCAGAATGGAATCTCAAGTTTACAGCACGGAGGCAGACGCTTTATGCCTTATGCTTTTACCGAACAGGGAGTTGCAATGTTGGCATCTGTCCTTAACAGCCCAAAAGCGATAAATGTAAACATCAACATCATGCGGGCTTTTGTAAAATTAAGACGCTATGTACTTTCGCAAAGCAAAGATGAACAAATTGTCGAATTGCGGAAACTCCTTATGCTCTACATTGAAAAAAACGATAAGCGGATAAATGAAATCATTATTGCCCTGAACAATCTTATAGAACAGCCTCAAAATACCAAGACAATTGGTTTTAACCCGTAGTGGCACAAATTTTTGTGCCCTTACGATTTTGCGTCCTTACGGTGTATTATGAGACAATGTTTGTATTTTATAATACGGCGCGTATGTTGCAACAAAAAACAATTTGTTTCGTCGCAGGGAATTGTTTTGTGTCAGGTACCATCCGTAGAGACAAGGCATGCCTTATCTCTACAAATTTATCCATACAAATAATAATTTGTAATTCAATAAATTTCCGTGTGGAGCCTAATCACAAAATCATTATAATATCATAAATCCCTGTTCAAACACAAAATATTGCCGTGATTATTCGTATCATTCGTGGTAAAAAAATATTGACAATTATCCCCCGCATAAAGACCTTTTAATTCACATTTGATTTAAAAAATCTTTGTAGGGGCGGCATTCTGCCGCCCGCATTGAAATCAAAAACATATTGTAATTTAAAACATATTGTAATCAAAAAGACCATATAATTATAATTTAAAAAATAGACCAAAGTTTAAGGTGACCCTATGGATTATTCAAAAACAGTAAATCTTCCGACAACCGATTTCCCGATGAAGGCAAATCTTCCCCAAAAAGAACCTGCAATGGTTAAAAAATGGGAGGATGAAAAAATATACGAACAGATTTTAGAGTCACGCAGCGGGGCGCAGGTGTATATACTCCACGACGGACCGCCTTATGCAAACGGCGATCTCCACATGGGTCACGCATTGAATAAAATTCTCAAAGACATGATAGTGAAACATAAATCTATGATGGGATATAAATCACTATATGTACCGGGCTGGGATTGTCATGGGCTGCCCATAGAACTCAATGTAACAAAGGCGCTTGGCGGAGATATAAAAAAATTATCCAAAGTTGAAATAAGAAAAAAATGCCGCGATTATGCTGCAAAATATATCAATATACAAATGGACGGGTTTAAGAGACTTGGCGTTTTTGGAGATTACGAACACCCATATATTACTATGGATGCGGAATATGAGTCAATCATAGTAGAGACATTCGGCAAGATTCTGGAAAAAAAGTATATATACAAGAATAAAAGACCCATCTACTGGTGTCCGAACTGTGAAACTGCCCTTGCTGAGGCTGAAATCATTTATGACATGCACACGTCTTCATCTATCTATGTAAAGTTTCCCGTAGAAAGCGCATCAATAAAATTCGGCGGAGACAAGAACAAAACATCCGTTGTAATCTGGACCACAACACCTTGGACAATTCCGGCAAACCTTGGACTGAGTTTTCATCCTGACTTTGACTATTGTTCATACGGATTCGGCGATGAATATTTAATCATTGCCAAAGGTCTTTTAGAACAGTTTGAATCAGTTACAGGATTAAAACACTCGGAAGTCTTTCCGTTGACGCGCGACAATTTAAAAGATATTCATGTAAAACACCCTTTCATTGACAGGGAATCAAAGGTTATGTTTGGAAATCACGTAACGCTTGAACACGGTACGGGTATTGTACACACTGCGCCGGGTCACGGATACGATGATTATATTATAGGACTTGCCAATAATCTTGAAGTGTACTGCGTAGTTGATGACGAAGGTAAATACACGTCGGACTTTCCCGAGATGAAAGGCTTACATGTATTTAAAGCCGATCCGGAGATTGTCAAACTCCTTGAGGCTAAGGCTGCTCTTATATATTCCGATAAACTTGAACATTCATATCCTCACTGCTGGAGATGTAAAAAACCTGTAATATACAGAGCAACAGAACAATGGTTCCTTGATGTGGAGCTTGACGGTCTTAGAGAATCCGCTTCAAAGGCAGTAGATCAGGTCGAGTGGGTTCCGGCATGGGGAGAAACACGCTTTAGAAGCATGGTTGAGACCAGACCTGACTGGTGCCTCTCAAGACAGAGGTCATGGGGAGTGCCAATCCCGTCATTTAAATGCAGCGATTGCGGAAAGAATCTTATGACTGCCGAATCCGTTAAGTTTTTTGCAAGTCTATCACGAAAAGACGGGATAGATTCATGGTACACAAAAGATATAAAGGAACTGATTCCTTCAGGCACTAAGTGTTCATGCGGATCTGAAAATTTTACCAAAGAATTTGATATACTTGACGTATGGTTTGATTCTGGCGTTTCACAATTTGTTGTCCTTGACAAATGGAAGGATCACAGATGGCCGGCAGACATGTACCTTGAGGGAAGCGATCAGCATAGAGGCTGGTTTCAATCATCATTCTGGCCCGGACTTGTTCTCAGGGGACGCGCTCCTTATGATGCTGTCCTAACCCACGGATTTATCTTAGATGAGCATGGCAAAGCAATGAGTAAATCTGCCGGAAACGGCATCGAACCTAACGAGCTTATTAAACAATTCGGCGCTGATATACTTAGAATGTGGGTATCGTCTGAGGATTACAGAAATGATGTCAGACTCGGAATGAATATGATGAATCAGGTTGCAGATTCATACCGCAGAATCAGAAATACAATGAAATTCCTTATAGGGAATATTGCGGATTTTTCCGAGAGCGACAAGGTTCCATACGAAGAACTCACAGATGTTGATAAATGGCTGCTGCATAAGTTATACCACCTTTCGGACGCGGTTATCAATCATTATGAAAAATTTGAATTTCATTTAGTTTATAGAAAAATACTTAACTTTTGCGCCATAGAACTCTCATCCATCTATTTTGACGTATCAAAAGATATTTTATATGTTGAAGCCAAGAATGCAAAAATAAGAAGGGGAAATCTTACGGTCTTAAGTGAAATCTATAATACGCTCGTTAGATTAATTACGCCTATATTAGTATTTACATCTGAAGAGATATGGAATTTTATGGGTATGAAAAATTCTATCCATACCGAAACATACTATAAGTTGAATGAAAAATATAATAACAAAACCGTACATGACAAAATAAATCAGGTAGCTGAGATTAAAAAGGATCTTCTAAAATCCTTAGAGGATTTAAGGCGTGATAAAATAATCAAGTCGTCACTTGAGGCTGAGATTAAAATATCCGTTAAAGATGAGTCTGCACATAACACCATGAAAAACATGGGCGAGGAACTGCGCAGATTTCTGCAAGTGGCAAAGGTAGATTTAACAGATAAAAACGGAGAGATGACGCACTACGATTCGTCTTCAATCCTGGCATCAAAAAGCAGCGGTAAAAAATGTGTCAGATGCTGGAACTTCTTTGATGAACTTGGAAGTGACCCGGCTCACCCTGAACTTTGCGAAAGATGTACGGCTGTAGTGAAAGATATACGGCTGTAATAAAAAATATATAGATAGGAAAAAATGATGAAGAAACATATTATACCTGCGATTACCGTACTAACTGTCTTTGCTGCAGATGCAATAACAAAAAAAATAGCAATGAGTTCACTTGGCTTCTATACAACCTTTGATTATCTGGGGGGATTCCTGCGCTTTGATCTTACTTATAATAAGGGCGGAGTCTTTGGAATAATGCAGGGACATCAACTCTTCTTTTTGATTGTTTCAATCATAGTGCTTATTATTATGATTTTTTACTACTTTTATGAAAAAAATATGCCTCAGCTTTTTAGGATAGCCATGGCTTTAATAATAGGCGGCGCTGCAGGAAATATTTTTGACAGGCTGATTTCAGGAAGACCGGGTGTTGTGGATTTTATCTCCATCGGAGTTGACGGCGTATATAGATGGCCCACATTCAATATAGCCGATATGCTCATAATAGCAGGAGCATTACTCCTTGTAATTGTTGTTTACAGAGAGGATAAAAAAATACCGTTAGATAATGAAGAATAAATCTGTTACAGGGTATCAATTATTTCTATTGATCCTTCTGCAAAAAGTTCATCCTGTTTAAAAAGCTCCACCTTATAATTCCCTCCGTTATAAAAAGGCAGAGCAGCATTAGCCTTATTTTTATCTTTTTCAACTTTTAGATTAATAGTCTTTTCTATAATTTTAGAATTATTTTCGATGCGGATAATTTTAAAAATGAGACTCTCCGCTTCAAATGGCTTATTAGTGTTTATTACGCCTGTTATATCCCCTGTTGTAAATTTTCTGCCGCACCTTACGCCATTCCCATCATTATCAACACCTTCGCAGAACTTTATAGTCTCATCTTTTGAACAGCCCAAAACGGTTAAACCTGTAAACATACATATAACTATCTTTTTTATAATACTCATTTTCCTCATTTTCCTCATTTTCTCTTTCCCCCCTATTCATAAAATCTCTGTGTCGGATAATCGTACATAGGCTATAACAAAAGCCCCATTTTGCGTCATTGCGAGCCGTGTTTAAATTTTTCTGTACTACAGAATAAACTCGGCGTGGCAATCCGTGGAATAATTTTACCTTATTACTGTGCATAGTTAAAAATTTAAATCTAAAAATTTAGATGATAATTGTATAATAAATTAAAACTCTGGATTGCCACGCGCAGGTTACATAATCTATACTAAAACATTACCGAGCCGCTCGCAATGACGAGATAATGTACTAATTGCTTATCATGTACCGCAATGACGTAAAATGTAACTTTTATTCCCCCCACAATTAATCACTAATCACGAACCACTATATAAGAGACCCTTGAAGCTCTTCATCATCTTCTATCTCGCCCGTATCGCTCTTAACGGCAACACGTTTGGATTTCACTTCGCCGTTTTCCCCTTTTTGAAGTATTTCAATTTTTCTTTCAGCCTCTTCAAGTTTCAAACGGCAATAGTTTGCAAGTTTTATCCCTTTTTCAAATTCACTTATAGAATCATCAAGTCCAAGTTCGCCGCTTTCGAGCTTATCTGCAATATACTCAAGGTCATTAAGCGCGCTCTCAAAAGTTGTTTTTTGCAAAGTCTTTTTATTCTTTTCCACTTATTTCTCCTTAATAACAGAGTCAATTACAGCGCCAGATGTGCCGTCTATAAATTTTATGTTCACCTTATCTCCCGGTTTTACTTTTTTTATTGAGTTTATTACAGACTTATTGCCGTCAAAAACAACAGAGTATCCCTTAGACATAATATTTAACGGCGACGAACTGTTAATCTTTTGAACTGATAATTCAAAGTCATGCCTCTTCTGTATGAATATCTTTTTTTGGAGTTGATGAATATCTCTAATCTTTAAAAATTTCTCTTTCATTACAGATACGCTGTTTTTCATAGAGTATGTCATCCTGTTTTCAACATCGGAGAGTGTCATTTGACGCATATTCAATATCTCAAAAGGATTTTTAAATACTCTTTTACTTACAACATTTTGTAAAGATATTTTATTTTGTGAAAAGATCCTTGTAATATAATTTGACATTCTGATTTTAAAGTATTCAATCTCGTCAACAATATCGGATTTAACAGGCACAGCGATCTCTGCCGCAGCCGACGGAGTGGGAGCAGATATATCCGCCGCATCATCGCACAGAGGATGGTCAATCTGATGACCAACTGCCGAGATTATGGGAATTTTTGAATCGGCAAAAGCTCTTACAACTATCTCCTCATTAAAAGGCATAAGGTCTTCAAAAGAACCCCCTCCCCGCCCTGCAATAATTAAATCAATCATCCATTCTGGTTTATTCAATTCCTTAATTGCCGTCGCTATAGACTTCGGAGCATCCTCACCCTGAACCTTTGCCGGAGCAATAATAATTTCAATATTAGGATAACGTCTTAATGCAACTTTAATAATATCCCTTACAGCAGCACCTGTCGGTGAAGTAACAATCCCTATTCTTTTAGGAAGAAAGGGCAGCCCGATTTTTCTTGATTTGTCAAATATCCCCTCTTCGGATAATCTCTTTCTTAGCTGTTCAATCCTCTTTTGTAATTCTCCAATACCCTCAGGTCGAATCTGAATAACATTAAACTGATAGCTTCCCCTTTTTTCAAAGAGGGTAATTCCGCCATAGGCTAAAATCTTCATACCGTCTTCAAGCTTAAATTTTAAATTTTTGTTTGCATAGCGAAAAAATACTGCTGAAACAGTAGATGTGTCATCTTTTAATGTAAAATAGATATGACCTGATGAGTGATATGTAAGATTATATATCTCACCCTTTACCCATATATTATTAAGGTGGGGATTATTTTCCACTAAAGATTTAATAAGCACATTTATCTCTGCAACAGTATAAAAACTTACGCTTGCCGTTTGTTCCATTAAAATACCGGCTGCCTTGAAGTTAAAATATCAGTCATCTGTTTATGCAGCGCTCCGTTTGAAGCTAAAATTTGCGGATACTCCGGGTCGTAATCAGATCCGTCATATTTGGTAACAGTACCGCCCGCCTCCTGTACTATAAGACTGCCTGCAGCAGTATCCCACGGTTTAAGGAGAGGCTCCCAAAATCCGTCAATCCTGCCCGACGCTACATAGCAAAGGTCAAGAGCTGCAGACCCCATTCTCCTGATACACTGAATATTTGGAAGAAATCTGCCGAACTCAGTCAGATTATTTTTATCCATATTATCTTTAGCATAGGGAAAACCTGTTGCAAGGAGGGCAATGCCAATATCCGAAATAGCCGAAACCTTAACAGACAATCCGTTACAAAAGGCTCCTCCGCCCTTTACTGCATGAAACATCTCGTTATGGCAGGGGTCAAAAACAGCTCCGCAGACAATACATTTTTCAGCTTTTGAATAGATGCCAATGGAAACACAAAAAAAAGGAATGCCGTGTGCAAAATTGTTTGTTGCATCAAGCGGATCTACATACCAGATAAAATCACTATCTCCATCTCTTGAGCTTCCCTCTTCGGCAACTATTGAATGGGCGGAAAACCTTTTTTCAATAGCAGATACAATATACTCTTCGGATTCTCTATCCATATTAGTTACAAGGTCTGTTCTGCTTTTGTATCTCACTTCTGTTTTTTCAGATCTAAAACCGGCAAGCAAAATATTCCCTGCATTTCTGCTGAATTCAATTACAGAGTCGATTATTTCTTTATCAATGGGCATATCTATTTAAAATGTCTCCACGATTTTTCTATTTTACAAACTTTATTTCACAATCTCCCGGTTCTCTCTTCTCTCTATTTATTTCATGACAAATAGTGTGCTTTGATTTATTTTAATGTATTCTTCCGCAGTTTGTATAATTACATCCTTCACTTTGTAGTCTCTGATATTTCTTGTAATTATTACAGGAATTCCACTTTTTTTTACGGAGAAATACTGGAGACCATCTTCAAAATCTCCAAATTTTGAAGCCAATACATCATCAACTATTTTTTCATTTATTGGCAATACCTTCATTATAAGTCGTAGTTTTTTCAACTGTTCTTTTGATTTCTCTGTTCCATATTTTTTTCGCAAAAAATAGAAAACATTTGCCAATACAACGGCTGTTGTATACAAATTCAGTTTTTTTTCATACCCTAAATCGAATAATAGAGCTGCAGATTCATAAAATTCATCCCGTTTGGTCAAAACATCCAGAATTATGTCCGAATCTATAAATAATTTCTTATTCATATTTTCTTCTTCAAGATATATCTTGCCCGTTCATCTTCTCGGGCAAATTTTTCCAATTCATCCTCAGATATGATACCGGTCAGGCTTTCAACAACAGAAGAATGCTTCATATTATAATTGGGTTCTGTTGACAAGTTTCTGAAATAATTCTCAACCATTCTTGACAGGCTCTGTTTATGTTTTTTCGCATGCTTTTTTGCCGAATCAATAGCCGATTTGTCTAATTTTAAGGTTAATTTTGCTTCCACATCGACCTCCATACGTATTAAATATATTCACGGGATACGTATTTGTCAAGCTTTTTAAATATGTTTGTCAATTACAGAGTCGATTATTTCTTTATCAATGGGCATATCATTTCTCATGAGTTATTACCGTACATTTTTAAGACAATTACCGTAAAAGTCAAATCATTAAATGTCAGGCTCAGCGTAACTATGTCGGGCTTAGCGCGATTAGTTATATTATTACGCTATTGTTATAGATATCAAAATGTTATGTAATTAAAAAAATTTATATGAAGCAGATGATTGTGCAGAATAGTCATATTTTTTATAAACTGCGGGATAATACACAAAATATATTATCCCGCAGTTAAGTTTACTAAATGCAAAGGTAAAAATACTATATGTTGAAATTATATGTTGCTGTTAGTGTAATACCATAAAATTTAGTTTTATTATTAGCAATAAAAAGATCCTCCATACCGTCATTATCATAATACTCTGTCACAATATACTGAAATCTTCCTCCAAGGCTTATTACTGTTGATACAGGCTCTATATAATATGCAAATTGTAGAGTTGAGTTAACTCCCTTTTCTTTATATTTAGCGTCTTTATCAGTCCAAGGTAATGTAACTTTTACCTTACCCCATAAATATATACCTGCCACATTACCGATTAGGAATAAATTACCAATAATTGGGAAAGTAGCGCTTAATCCTAAACCCGGACCATAACCATTATGTTTATTAGTAAGTCCACTTCCATTTAATGATATCATTGAATATCCAATATACTTTATTCCGCAAAAAACTTTGAAATAATCATTTAACCTGTAGCTAAGAGCAAGGTCACTATCTTGTCTCTTGAATTTTAATTTTGTTTTTCCCGTAAAAACGCCCCCCCTCTTCCCCATCAAATTTACCATAGAGATAGACAAATGTTAAATTAAAGTCGTCATTAAATTTTACAGATACAGCCGGACCATAGAAGAATGCCGGATCTACATCCAGTTTTGCCCCATCAAGGTCCCACTCAGTATAAGTACGCTCCTGCCATGCGTACCATGTTGTTGCTCCGACTGATATATCAACGGCATATACCTTAAATGGTATAATAATACCTATGAATATTGCCATAAATGCTAATAGTAAAAGTTTTCTCATTTAATCCTCCATAAAATATAAATTTTTTTGATATTTCTAATAAACTGGCGTGTTCAAAAATCAACACATGACGCAAATTTTATTCATTCATATATTTTAATATGGAATTAATAAACATCTCGAAATCTTCAAGATTATTTACTATAATAGATTCTACAATAGATATATTTATCCTTTTATAATCATGAATTGCTATGTTTCTAAATCCTGCCATTTTCTGCATATTTATAGATAAATTATCTTCAATAATAGAATTATCTTTTAAGATTTCAAAAATCTCCCGCGAAACTTTAGGAACTCTATATTTTTCTTTAGAGATAATATAATTCCCAACATCAATTGAGAGTTCGCATGCTCGTTGAATGTTTAATATGATTGAATCCTGTTTCGTAATATTCTCTAAGTTTTCTCTATCTCCGTCATACTCTTCAAGGATTCGGTTAATGCAGGCTTTGATAGATTCAAGTTTGCTTATAAGGACATCCACACATTATCTCCATATTTACTTCTTATTGCTATTTCTCTCTCTTCGTTTAGTTTCTGATATGAGGTCAGCGCAATCATCTCATAGTATAACCTTTTATCATCATTACTGCAGAATATTACATTTTTATTTTTTAAAATTTCAATTCTTAATATATCGGTAGCTGAAACAAAGTCCACAAGATGAACATCCCTTTTTATTAAGACAGAAAGATCGGCAGCCATTTCATAGAGCTTAACATAATCGGTTTTATCTTCGGTTATAACTGCAATATCAATATCGCTTTCATTGTCGAATCTTTCATTAAGTATTGAGCCGTAGAGATATACAGCTATAAGGTTAAGTCCGCTCTTAAGAAATTCTACGATTTTGCCACCATAGCGAAGAATATTTTGATTATGTATATTTTCCATGCAAGCAATAATATTATAGAAAAAAAAGGCTGTCAATATTTAAAAAAAGTTTTTTGATTGTAATTTGTAATTTGCATTTTATTTTTTATTATTGAATTTTACAACATATAGTAAACCATCTGACATGGTGATATAATGCAAATTATAAAAGAACAACTCAAAAAAATAGACCACTTTCTCATACTACTTATACCGCTGCTCATTGTAAACCTTATATTTAATATTAAATATAACTGGGGCGGAGTCTCAATAATAACAAGAGTCTATATAATGGTTCTGTCATTTTATATCAGCTTTATATTTTCACAGATTAATTCAGATGACTATAGAGGAGAATATAAGTCAGCCTACGGAGAAAAAGGCGTTTATCTGCTTTTCATAGTGCTGCGGGTCTTTCCATTCTTTTTTATATATATTTTAACAATACTATTCACTCTCATTAACTATATTAATACTCCCAATTGGCCCATTGAACCTGTGTTAAGACTTTTTGACGGAAGATTTTCCAATACGGCAATATACTCTCTCATTCTCTTTATTGTTCTTAAGCAGAAGAAAAGACCTGAAATATCTATTCCGCTGTTTATTATATTCTCGCTTCTATACTTTGCACTTGATAAAATCCTTTATATAGTCTTTGACCCCGGTTACGGCGTTATAGGTATTAAATCTTCAAAGTATATAATATTTTTGTTTATACTGATATATGACTACTCTAAGTCCGAATGGAGAACAGTAAAATCAATAATTATATCTATTCTATCATGTATAATAATACAAACCTCTATAATACTTTTCTTTACAGGAACATTCTTCACATCTACAAAGGGGAGTTCTTCATTCTATATTTCGGGAAATGTACTGCTAAAATCAGGTTTTGTATTTCCAATTGATGACATGCTGCAAAGCATACTCGACTGTGAAAAAACAGAAGAAATTAAAAATGTTTTTAAGCTTATAGACATATACGGCAAAGAGACCAATTATTCTATTCAGGATTGGGAGATGTTACTTGTACAGAATAGAATAGAAAAAAATGAAGAGATATTTAAATATTTAAATAAGTATAATATAAAACTAAACTTTGAAGTAATAAAAAATTACGCCTCTTCCCAATTACTCACATCACCATTGAGCAGCGCGGATTTAACGGAATTTATTAAGTATTTTGGAGGATATTACAGAGATAATAAAAAAGAATTTTATAAGTTGTATGATGAGACTAATCTGACTATGAAAATAGTCATTTTGAAATCCCTGTCATATACGGATGATACGGATACAATGGAGTTCTTATTAGATAATGTAACAAGCATAGAAAGATTGGAATCAGAGGCAGCCTATTCCTCTTTGAAAACAATAACAAAGAAAGACCCTTCTTTTGAATTAGGTAAAGAAAAATATAATGTTGATGTTATCCTGTACTTTAGAGATTACATATCAGAAATAAAAAATGATAGAAAACAATAAACCTAATGATAATTACAATTTTTTTTAACAGGACATAAACTGCACTTCGGATTTCTTGCTTTACATAATTCTCTTCCATGTTTAATAAACAGAAGATGAGTCTTCTTCCATTCCGATGGGTCTATTACCCTGCATAAATCCTTTTCAACCTCAAAAGGAGACTCACTTGAGCTATAGCCTAACCTGTTTGCGATCCTTAATACGTGCGTATCAACTGCAAGTCCGGGCTTATTAAAGCCTATAGATAAAATAACATTAGCCGATTTCCTCCCAACGCCCGGCAATGCCATTAAGTTTTCAATGTCGTCCGGCAGCTTACCGTTAAATCTTGAGCATACCATTTGAGATAATGAAATTATATTTTTCGCCTTATTCTTGTAGAAGCCGGTACTTTTAACAATCCTTTCAACATCTGAAATGTCTGCCCTGCTTAAACTTTCAAAATCAGGATAAACTCTAAACAAATCGCCTGTTACGCTATTCACCTGCTTATCTGTTGTCTGTGCAGACAATACAACAGCAATAGTCAACTCATATATATTAGTAAATTCAAGGTCAGGATTAGTCTCGCCATAATAGTTATATAGTAAAGATAATATCTTACCTGAACGTTTATTAGTCATTTTATTATTCATACTTCATCTAAAAAAAGTTTATACGCAGACTCTAAGGCTTTGCCCCTGTGGCTTATTTTATTCTTCTCCGAAAGAGATATCTCTGCCATAGTAGATTTAAGTTCAGGGAGATAGAATATGGGGTCATAGCCGAATCCCATTGTCCCGCCGGGCTTATATGCAATTATACCTTCACATTTCTCTTCTGCTGTAATTATTTTTCCATTGGGGAATGCAATAACTATTGCGCATATAAATCTTGCAGTGCGTTTATCAAATTCAACATCACCCATCTTCTCAAGTATAAGATTATATCTGTCTATATCCGTCAAATTTTTTCCGCCATATCTTGCAGAATATACACCCGGCTCTCCGTTTAAAAAGTCAACTACAAGACCGGAATCATCGGCAATAGTTATCTCGCCCGTATAGTCTCTGATTACTTTTGCCTTTTTTATTGCATTCTCTAAAAATGTATCGCCGTCTTCAATAATCTCAGGGATATTGCCGTATTCCGATAAAGGAATAATCTCTAATTCGGAGATTGAAGAAAACTTATCTTTAATCTCTAATATTTTATTCTTATTTGAAGATGCTGCTACAATTTTCATCTATTATGTCCATTGCGAATTTTACTATGGCGCTGTAACAAAAATCCGGCAATATGTTGTGCATGTTAGTTAGATACATGTACAGCAATGACGCAAAATAGGAATTTTGTTACAGTTCGCCCCTGCAAGAAATTATAAATTGATTATATTAATCTTGCAAAATTTCTTGAAATAATAAAAGATATAGTTGTTATATTTAATGCAAATTAAAACTATATTAAAAAGTCAATTATTAAAAGCGGTATTATATGTTTGATATAAAAATTGCAAGATTAAAAAATATTCTATATTGGGTATTCAAAATCTTTTTACCAAACCTTATCATAGCAGGTTTTATTTTGGGACTCCTGGCATACACAGAGGATATAAAGAAATCTACATTCTATATTCTCGTTGCCGGAATGCTAATATATTTTCTTATAAGACTCTATTTTTATTATTACAAGATGGGATTTTTTATATGGAAAAATCTCAAACGTCTAAGTCAAATTATTGATGAATTTAAAAAGGGAAAATTTGTATTAACAGAGTATGACACCAATACTCCAAAAGATATCTTACAGGTATCAAAAGAACTGCTCAATGTCGGAAAACAGTTTGAATCCATAGTGTCATCTCAAAGCGATGAGCTCAAAAAATTTCATGAAATATACAGCCATATAATATACTCAATTAACTCTCAGTTTATTGTAATAGATAAAAACAAAAAAATTCTCTACGCTAATGATAGTTTCTGTAAAAAATTCAATTTTGAACTTGAAAAGATATCCGGCAAAGATTTAAGCAGCGTCTTTTACTTTGAAAATAAAAGGCTTAAGGCAGGGATTAACCATGTTCTAAAAGATAAAGACAGCAGCTCTGTTGTGCTTCAAAATGTACATTTAATGTCTGTTAATAAAAAATCGATGATGTCAGATATTAAAATTTCAAGCATGAACCTTGGCGCCGAAGAGCAGATTGCGCTTATTATTGACGATATTACAGACCGTTTCAGCAAAGATTATCATGCATCAATTCTAAGCCATATTTCAGAGACTATGGGTGATGAAAATGAGGCTGAAATTACATCCTATAATATACTCTCCGGTGTAACATCAAGCTCAGGTCTTGGATTTAACAGAGCAATGCTTTTCATGGTAGAGAACGATATGCTTCAGGGAAAGATGGCAGTTGGACCGGATTCATTTGAAGAAGCTATAGAGATATGGACTTCTCTTTCATCAGCCGCCATTGATGTTACTACACAATATTCTATTGAGATAAAAAGAGGCGCCTTATTACAAAAAGTACAAAATTACAGCGTCAGCCTTTCGGAAGATAATGTATTTACTCAAGCTGTAAAGAGAATGGAAAAGATACATGTGCGCGATGCAGAAAATGACGACAGGGTAAGTGAAGAAATAATAAAATTCATGGATGTAAATGAATTTCTAATAATGCCCATGATATCATTTAAAAAAGTAATTGGTATTATTGTTGCAGATAATAAATATAATATGACCGGAATATCAGCGCAGAGTATTGACCTGCTCTCTGTTTTCTCTTTTCAATCTGCAGTCTTAATTGAAAGCCATCTTAATCTCATTGAAATAAGAAAAGAGATGAAAAAACTTGAAGAGAGACAAGATGCTATTATTGAATCTGAAAAAATGGCTGCCGTAGGTAAAATTGCATCTCATATTGCCCATGAAATAAGAAATCCGCTTGTGACAATGGGCGGTTATGCAAAGCGGATCCTTAAAGTTTCAACAGAAAATAATATAGATATAAAAAGTATCATTAATTCGGCAGATATTATACTGGAAGAGTCAGAGCGCCTTGAAAAAATCTTATCAAATGTAATGGATTTTACAAAGCCATTTAAG
Source organism: Spirochaetota bacterium (assembly GCA_009787025.1). Classification (GTDB taxonomy): domain Bacteria; phylum Spirochaetota; class UBA4802; order UBA4802; family UBA5550; genus WRGT01. Next base: position 38,868 of record WRGT01000070.1, on the reverse strand, counting down.
CATATAAAAGAATTCAATGATGTAAATCATGTAATAAGGGATACATATAAACTGCTAAAAAACGTTCTTCTGGAAATGAATATTAAGGTTAATATGAATCTCGCAGAAAATCTTCCAAATGTTAAATCTGATTTTAACCAGTTGAAACAGGTCTTTTTAAATCTATTTCAAAATGCAATAGAGGCAACTCCTTCAGGCGGCAATCTTTCGATAGTATCATATTCTGATGATTCATATGCTGTTATTAAGATAAGAGATAGCGGTACTGGAATTCAAGTTAATGATCCTGATACAGTATTTGAACCGTTTTTTACAACAAAGGTAACAGGCGTAGGTCTTGGACTTGCCAATGTAAAAAGAATAATTAAAGATCACAATGGAATAATTACAGTTTCAAATAATACAGGTAGAGGCGCTGAATTTGTCATTAAATTGCCGCTGCCTACAACTGAACAAAAAAAAGCAAAAAACGAAATTTTTATTGAATAATTATTGTTTAGTGTTATCTATAGTAACATAACTTAATTATTAAGTCTAACATATAGAAGGAAAAAAGCTAAAAAATTGATAATATTATAATGCGTTTATTTATAATTAAGAATTAGTTGATAAAAACCTGTTTCATCGCAATTGAATTACTTAAAAAAACTAAGGATAAATCTTATGCCAAAATTACTTATAGTTGAAGATGAGAAGAACTTACGCGATCTCTATGGCGAGGAGCTTATTGAATCCGGTTATGAGATTGTAAAAGCATCAAATGGGAAAACAGCTATAGAGCTAATCAAGAATGACCATTTTGATTTAATAATAATGGACATAAGAATGCCTGAAATGGATGGAATAGAGACGCTCGGGAAAGTTATTACTATGGAGAAAAAAATACCTGTAATAATTTATACAGCCTATTCCAATTACAAAAGCAATTTTATGACATGGACGGCAGATGCATATTTAACTAAATCTTCAAATCTTGATGAACTAAAGAATAAGATTCAAGAGCTCATCCCTTAGAGATTAACCTCTATTAGGGTAGAAAGTACACCTTGAAGTGTGTGACTCCCATATTGTCACTGACTCAACATTTATGCCTGCATTAATTTTATTTATCTCTTCTTGTACTTTTACTGCTATAAATTCCGCTATATTCTCCGAACTTGGGTTTATAGCAACAAATGGTTCAATCTCATTGAGATTTTTATGATCAAGATAACTTATAATCTTCTTTAAAATATCTTTCAATTCAGTAAAATCAATAATGAGACCTATCTCATTCAATACTTCACCCTGAACATTAAGAATCACCCTCCAATTATGACCATGAATATTTTCACATTTCCCCTTATATCCTCTAAGTTGATGGGCAGAGGAAAAATAATCTTCTACTGTCAGGACAAACATCTTTTTCTCCTTAAATTAATTGATTATATAAACGCACTGAGTAACTTTGATATTTTATCAATCTCTTTCTTGGTTAAGGTTGGATATAGAGGTACGGAGTAGAGTTTCTTAGACAACCTGTCGGCATTAGGAAAATCAAAGCCTTTAAGTCCCATTAAAATATGCAGAGGATACGGCACAACCTTGAATATCTCTATCCCCCACTTTTTCCAATATTTTTCAACCTTATCCCCTTGTGTATCAAATATTACAGGGAAACACTGATAGCTGAAGGAATCATTATAAGGGAAAAGCGGCTTGTGAGTTGTGATTCTAACAGAGTCATAATATTTTTTTGCTATTTCTCTTCTTCTTTTAAGAAAGTCTTTAAGCTTCATAACTTGAGTTATGCCCATAGCGCCTTGCAGATCTGTCATTGTAAAATCAAAATTTATAGATTCTTCATTGTATCCTCGAAACTCTCTCATTACAGAAAAAAAACGGGAATTGTTGGTTAAAATCATAGCGCCATTCCCGGTAGTAATAATCATTGACGGAGCAAAAGATGCTACTATAAATGTCCCCCACGAACCGGCGCTCTTTTCATTAAATTCGGTTCCTATTGAATGGGAAATATCGGCTATTAAGGGTATGTTAAACTCTTTTAGCTCTTCTCCATCAAAGTGAAAGCCGAACATATCGCCTGCAATTATAGCCTTTGTCTTGCCTGTAATCTTCTCTTTTATCTGTTCCTTGCTTGGAAATATGGAACTATCATATGAATCTGCTATTTTAGCAATCCCGCCTGACAGCTTAAGCGCGCTCAAAGCAGCGCTGTAAAAAAATGATGGGATAATAACCTCATCATCCGAACCTATTTCCAAAGCCTTGAAGATAAGCAGATATGCCGAAACTAAAGAGTTCACTGCTAAAGGATATTTGAACTCTGTTATTTCGGAGATTGCAGCCTCAAACGTTTTTACCGAACCTCCTTTGTTAAGCTCATCATGTATAAGGCAGTCAAGTACCCCTTCAAGTTCTTTTCGTGTAATAGTGGGTTTGCTTGATAATATTTTCATTTTCACTCTTCATTTTAGTTTAAATTAACTTCTTACTCTCACTATAGCATATATAAAAGAGGTCAAGAATTTTTGTGACATAAAGTTAAATTATAATTAAGGATAGAAAATACAATTCCGATAAAAAAATAGGTGCTTATATATTCGGAGGTAGTAAAATGAGCAAGACGCTTAAAAGTATGTCAATATCTTTCACTTTTATGGTAATTATTATGCTTTTTTTGGGGTGTACGCCAGGGAAAGCTCAAACGAAAGGAAACGATTATAAAGGAAGTTTTCAAAACGAAGAGTTTGACGCCTTTGATGATGATGAAATTCCGGCAATGAACAAAAATAATAAAAATGTTAAATCAGATTTCGACGCTTATAATGATGATAATGAATATGAAAACAAAGAAAAATATTATCAAAAAGGATTGGCGTCATGGTATGGCAGAGAGTTTCATGGGAAAACAACAGCTTCCGGTGAAAAATTCAATATGAACGAATTAACTGCCGCTCACAAAACTCTCCCTTTTGGAACTATAGTCGAAGTAAAAAATTTTGAAAATGGAAAAACTGTACGCCTTAAAATCAACGACAGAGGACCATACAGAGGGAGCAGAATCATTGACCTCTCATTAGCCGGCGCAAAAGAAATAGATATGGTTAAATCCGGCGAAGCAAATGTTGGAATTAAGGTATTAAAGCTTGGGAATAACAGCGCCGGCTCAACCAACAATTCTGATAAGCAATATGTTGAACCGGTATCAGACGCATATATATACAAAAATACCAGAAACGAATACCAATCTGACTATAGCGACGGATTAAAACTTCAGGCAGGAGCTTTCGTCTCAAGGAAAAACGCTGAAAACTTAAAATCTACAATTGAGACTATGACAGACCGCCCTGTTAAAATAGTTCAGGATGGAAATTATTATAAAGTCCGGATTGAGGGATTACAAGACGCTAAGGAGATGAAAAAATTAAAGAATATGCTGAGTGAAGAAAATATCCCCTCATTTTCTGTTGAATAACAATTATATTTTCCAAGAATATATCCCATTCAGGTGAATAGTTTTATAAAATATTTACCTGCTTGGGATTTATGTTTATTGATAAACAAAACAGCTTACTAACAGAATAAAAATAAAACAAAATTTTTTATTCACCGCTTGCGCTAAAATCTATAATTCACATTAGCGCTGAGCTCATTTTCATCTGTCTTTAAATTCACTGCATAATTAAAACCAACAGCCGGGAATGCTATCTGTTTCCAATAGAAGAGAAGACCTGCGCCCGGACCATAATATTTATTACTCTTTGAATCGTCATTACTATAAATTCCCTGCTCCCATAACAGCAGCATGGCAATAGCTCCATATTTAAACTTAGCTAATGGATATTCATAAATTATACTGTAATTAATATAATTATCAGACGGTATAATACCCGCCGTCAGAGTCCTTGAACCATTCTTACCGCCAAGTCTATCTTCAATCAAAGTTGGTCTATTACCATTTGAACCTGATGAGAATAGGGTAATCTTGTGATAACTAAAAAGTTTATGCGAATAATCAATCTCATAGTTTGCTACTCTATAAGTATTATTCTTATTATCCTTTTTCTCCTTGCTTGAGGTATATGTATAGAATCTAACTATAGATTTGAGACCAAAGAACAGATATTCGTAATATTCAAGAGAATTATAGTTTAAATAAATCCCATATCTGTAAAAATTTTCGGATTGAGGCGGATTTAATGAATCCTTATAACCTTTATCTACATCGCACTTAATATATCCGCCGGAGACAAATCCCTTTATCTCGTCAGTGAATGACCAGCCAATATCTGCCGTAAATATCTTCTGCTTTACTTTATATTCATTGAATATAAATTTATCCATAGTACAATTTTCCACAACCATATCTTTGTATAAACAAAATATATTTGCGGCAAGTCTTGTCTCACAAATAGACGGATCCATATATCCAATGGTTATGCTTTTATCATCTGCCGAGAATGCAACTCCGCCCACGAAAATTTTACCATAGCCTAAGAAATTCGACTCCACTATATAAACTCCATACATGGTTTTATCTCCATTGCTGTAAAATATCGGCAATGGAATGAGAGTCATTTTTTCCTTAAGCGATATATTTATTATAACAGAATCATCCTCCTTAGTATAATAGATTTTTATCTCAGAGAAGAGATTCTTTTTCTTTAACCTGTTTACAAATCTGTGCGGATCAAATGCTGCGAGATTATCTCCTTCTATAACTCCGGCTTCTTTTAAAATAATGTCTCTATTTGTTTTGCTTATCCCTTCAACCTTTATCTTTTTTATCGGGAGATCGCCATTCTCTTCAATAAAAATATCTCGAACAGCAATAAGAAATTCACGGCTGTAATTAATATCCAAATCTTCACCATCAATAGTATCCATTGAAAACGAACTGCTCTGAATCATAAAGAAGATTAAAATCAAAAATCCTGTTATTCTAATTATTTTCATCTGCGCGCCTATTGTCTATGTCAAATTATATTAAATAAAATTTCATTTAATATAACAAATTCCCGTTTAAAACACTTTTATTTTCATTATAAACAAATTCCATTTTAAAAAAATGATTTTTGGGCAGCTTTTCATTGATCTCTACAGGTATATAATGTTCGTTAAATCCGGTTGTAACGCCTCTGTGGGATTTTTCACTAAGAAATATTCCATGCCGCTCCGAAAACTTTCTGTAATAGTCAACTTTCTGTTCATTATATATTTTTATTATCTCTCTGCTTCTCTCTGTCTTTGCAATCTCAGGCACAATGCCGTCCATCCGTGCTGCTTTAGTACCGGGTCTTGGTGAAAAACGAAAAGTATGCACATGGGAAAATCCCACATCTTTTATCATAGAAAGAGTCTCATTAAATTCATTATCAGTCTCACCGGGAAATCCTACTATTATATCGGTAGTAAAATTAAAGTCACTGTCAATTGATTTAAGATGCTCTACAACCGAAACATAGTCTTTGCAATTATAAGGTCTGTTCATTCTTTTAAGTATTTTATCACTTCCGCTCTGCAGCGAGAGGTGAAGGTGTTTTACCATTTTATCCTCTTTAAAAAGATCAAGCAATCTCTCCGATGTACTGTTTGGATCAAGCGATGTAAGATGTAACCTAAACTCACCCCTCAGTTTTAAAATCTCTCCGACAAGATCGGCAAGTCCGTAGCCTCTGTCATTATAATCGCCGATATTCACGCCTGTAAGAATTATCTCTTTAAAATCATTACCCAGCAGCATTTTAAATTCATCAATAACGGAATTAAAGGATTTAGAAACGGATTTGCCCCTTGTCAGAGGAATCCGGCAGTATGAACAAAGATGATTACATCCGTCCTGAATTTTAAGGTTTACCCTGTTTGTCGAGCATTTCAAAGGGACGTCATATTTGAATCTGGCTGGAGACATTTCAGATCTATCGGGAATTCCATGGTCAATAATATGCGGTATCATATATTTATGATCATTGGATAAATATATAATACGCGGATCATCTTCAATTAAGTCGGCGGCGCACCCTGTTACAATCACCCTTGCCTTATTCGGATCGTCTATCCTGGTAAGGGATTGATAGATCAATTGTCTGGTTTTTCTTTCACTCCGCGCAGTTACACAGCAGGAATTTATAATATATATATCTGCATAGTTTCCTTGAACTATTTCATGTCCCATATCCTGCAATGTTGTAGATATACTCTCTATTTCCGACTGATTGAGTCTGCATCCGAGAGACGATATTTTTATTTTCATTTCTAATAACCGGTCTGCCGAACGGACTTTTATCTAAGCGTATATCCGTTTTTATTAAGGCTTGCAATGATCTTTTTTTGAAGCTCATCAATCTCTGCCGGTTCAAGGGTCTTCTCGCTTGAGGCAAACACTGCTTTCATTGATACGGATTTTTTGTCAACAGGAAGAGGCGAACCTTCATATACTGATATTACCTTTGCCTCTACAATTTTTTGGTCTGTATTTTTAGCTATTTTAAGTATCTCTTCGCTGTAAGTTTTTTTATCGGCTAATACCGAAATTTCAAACGGCGTTGCAGGATATTTTTGAAGCTCTTTAAATTTCACAGGCCTCTTTTCGGCATTAAAAAGAAGATCCATATCAAGATCGAATACAGCGGCTTTGCCGGCAAACTCAAACGCGTCAGCTGTCTCAGGATGAATTTCAAAAATAAAACCGCAGGTCTTTCCGTCAACCTCTACCTTCATTGATCTTCCGGGGTGAGCGTATGGTGGAATAGAATCCGTTTCGGGAATCAATTTATAGTCTTTAATTCTTAGTTTCTCTAACAGTCCGGCAGCAATAGCCTTTGCTTCAAAGAAAACAGGAGCAGCAGGTTTTCTGATAAATACAATACCGGCAGTTCTAAAATTTTCTTTAGCCAGTTCTTTAGACGTACGATCATCCTTTAAGTAAACTCTTCCGACTTCAAATATATCAAAATTATCCGAAAATTTTTGATTGTAATTAATAAACTGCATCATTCCGGGTATTAAACTTCTTCTTAATCTGTCTATTTCGGCAGAGAGCGGATTGCGCAGTCTCAATTCTTTATTCTCATTTATCTTTAGTGTATTTAAGGTCTCCTCGCTTGTAAAAGAATAAGCCATAACCTCTGTCATACCGAATGAGTCAGCCAATATATTCTTAACATCTCTTTCAAAAAATCTAAACTGATTCTTTAACGGCGGTTCGCATGTTACAAGCGGCGGCGCCGGCATTATATTATTATAACCAAATACCCTTCCAACCTCTTCAACAATATCGTCCTTCATTGATATATCTTTTGTTGATCTGAAATGAGGAGCTGTTATATTGAATTTCACATTATCGAACTTAACTTCATAGTGAAGAGCCGTAAGCGTCTTAATCATATCGCTGTCGCTTATATTATGCCCAATCCTTTTTCTTATATATTCGGGCGTTACCTCTATTTCAGCTTCTTTTACAGGAACAGGATAATCATCAACTATTCCAGATACAGCCTCAGCATCGGGAATGATCTTTTTTATTAATTCATAACACCTCGCAAGCGCATCAACAGTCAATTCAGGCGAGAGTGATTTCTCAAATCTCATTGCAGCTTCTGTCCTTGCATCAAATCTCTGCGCTGTTTTACGTATATAGACAGGGTTAAACGTTGCAGCCTCAAGAACGATCTCAGACGTATTTTCATCTATTTCACTGTTCCCTCCGCCCATGACGCCTGCAAGGGCTATTGCGCCAGAAGTATCTGCTATTACAATATCCTCTGTTGTCAGATCATGACTCCTGCCGTCAAGTGTGACTATTTTTTCATCTTTTGATGCAAAGCGTACAATAATCTCATCACCCTTGAGTTTTTTTCTGTCAAACGCATGTAACGGTTCGCCGATCTCTGCCATTACATAATTTGTTATATCAACTATACTATTAATAGGTCTCATCCCAAGCGCTGTAACCGCAGATTTAAGCCAGTCCGGAGATTGGCTGATCTTAATATTTTTCATTACAAGGGCGCTGTACCTTGGCGATGCTTCTATATTTTTTATTGAGACTTTTAGATTATCCTTGTTCACAAGATTTGCAACTATAGATCTGTCAACAGGCCGCTTAAATTCTCTTCCAAAGAGACCCGCTATCTCGCGGGCAAATCCTTCATGCCCCCAAAGATCAGGTCTGTGCGTAATGGATTTATTATCAATCAGTAATCTCGTATCTATCCAATCGCCGAATATATCGCTTAAGGGCTTACCAATATTTATGTTATCACGAAATACAAGTATCCCATCATGATTATCGGATATTCCAAGCTCTCTTTCCGAGCAGAGCATACCGTTAGATTCAATACTGCGGATCTTTGTCTTTTTAACTGTAAATTCATCATTGAACTTTGTACCCGGCAGAGCTAAGGCAACAATATCTCCGGCTTTATGATTAGTCGCTCCGCATACAACCTGAACTTTTTCACTTCCCGTATCAACAGTGCAGAGGGTTAATTTATCTGCATTCGGATGAGGCTCAACGCTTATAAGTTTTGCAGTATATATTGTTTTAAAATAATCTTTTATATACTCTATCTCTTCAATCTCTGCCGTAGACATTGTAAGTCTGTTAGCGATTGTTTCAGGCGATATTCCCGATATGTCTGCCATCTTGCCGATTATTTTAAGCGAAATCCACATTAAAGCTACCTCATTCCATTAGAATTGATGAATAAATCTAATATCTCCGCTCATAAAATGGCGGATATCATTTATGCCGTTCTGCATCATTATCAGTCTGTTTAGTCCCATCCCGAATGCAAAACCCGACCATATCTCCGGATCTATATTCCCTGCGCGCAGCACATTCGGATGTACAAGTCCGCATCCGAGAAATTCTATCCACCCTGTATGTTTACATACGCGGCATCCCTTCCCTTCGCATATCATACAGTTGAAATCAAGATCAAATCCCGGTTCAACAAACGGATAATAAGCCGGACGAAGGCGCACCTTTATCTCTCTTTTAAATATACCTTTAAGAACCTGTTCCATAACATAAATCAGATGAGATACGGAAATGTCCTTGTCCACCATCATACCTTCAACCTGATAGAATGTATGTTCATGTGAGGCATCTGTTGCTTCGTATCTAAAAACACGTCCCGGCGCCATAATCCTAAAAGGCGGAGTCATCTTCTCCATTCCGCGGATCTGTATTGCCGAGGTATGCGTCCTCATGAGATTTCCATCCTCGGTCCAGAATGTATCCTGCAGATCCCTTGCAGGATGAAATTTAGGTATATTGAGAGCCTCAAAGTTATAGTATTCGGTTTCAGGTTCAGGACCATCAAGTATCTGAAAACCCATTGATGTAAGAATATCTTCAATTTCATACTGTGTCTTTGAAATCGGATGCAAGAAACCCGATTTAATCTCCCTGATAGACGTTTCCGGATTTAATGTAACGTCTATCCATTCATTTGAGGCTATTTCACTAAATCCTGATTTTGCCAATTCGCTCTTTTTCGAATCAATGGCGTCTTCAATGATCTTTTTTATTTCATTAGATTTTTTACCTATAGTATTTCTCAACTCAGGAGCTAACTCTCCAAGCGATCTTAATATTTGGGTAAGCAAGCCTTTTCTTCCAAGTATATTTACCCTGATTTCTTCAATCTCATCAAGTAACTTTGAAGAGTTTATACGCTCTATGGCATCCTGTTTTATTTTATTAAGTTTTTCTTCCATAAAAAAATACCTGAAATTTTTATAATGTGTATTCTCTCAAGATAACAGTTGTTAGGTAACAACTTTACTATACTTTATAACAAGTTCTTGTACTAACTTTTCAATAAGTTTGCAGATTTCAATAAGTTTGGAGGATATATAAAAGTCAAGGAAAATGTTTTAATCTATTCTAAAAATAACTCTTAATCAATACCGCTTAATCTGTCCATGGCAATCTTTGCAGCTCCGAGGGCAGGAATGACCGATTGATTTTTAACTGCAAAAATCTTTACACTCTCTTTCATACCTTTCATAGCTCTATCGCTTACAATCTTTTTCACTGCCGGGATAATAAGTTTATGAGCATTAGATAGTCCGCCGCCTATTATTACAGCTTCGGGATTGAATATATTAATTATATTCGCTATTCCGGCTCCAAGATAAAATGATATATATTCAAATGATTTTATTGCCAGTTCGTCCTTTTGTAAAGCCTCTTCATAGATCATCTTTGCCGTAAGTCTGTCATGCTTTATCCTCTTAAACAGGGATGAGTCTTTATATTCTTTTAAATGAGCCTTTGCATAATCTACCAAAGCCGTAGCCGACGCATATTTTTCAAGACATCCCCTATTCCCGCAATTACATTCTTTGCCGTTAACATCTACTGTCATATGTCCAATCTCAAGCGAACTGCCGTTTTGTCCTGTAAATAATCTGCCGTCAATAACCGCTCCGCCGCCTATACCGGTTCCTAATGTGACCATAACAAATGTTTTATAATTTTTTTTTCTATCTTTAAACCAAAATCCTGCGCATGCAACTGTTGCATCATTTTCAAGAAATACCTTAATGCTTAGAATTTTTTCTAATCTTGCAACAAGCGGATAACTTTTCCAGCAGGATATATTTGGACTTGAAATAACAACTCCTCTTTTTCTGTCAATTGAACCGGCAGCTCCGATTCCGACAGCTTCGATCTCACCTTTATCTACACAGGCATCCAATGTGAGTTTATCGATTAATGACACTATCTCTTCATTTATTAACTTTGGTGTTTTTGCAGTAACGGCATCGCAGGTATGTAATATTTTACCGCTCTCATCAGCTAATACACTCTTAATGTTTGTTCCGCCTATATCAATTCCAACGAACATATACCACTCTCTCTTCGATTGCTTTTAAGAGTATTATCTATAATATTTTTTAGAGTATAAAATTAACTTATATGCAATAATGTTCACTACTCATTAAAAGGGAAATGTATTACCATATTTCTCCCCTTCTGCTTTGCTTGGTACAAAGCCTTGTCGGCAATATTTATTAAACTTACCGGGGTGTCTATCTTTAACGGGATACAAGTAGTTACGCCTATTGATATTGTGATTTTAGTATTATCAACAGGTTCCTGGTCATGAGGGATAGATAATTTCTGAACTGAAATCCTCATAGATTCAGCCAAAGTGAGCGCGCCGAATTTATTTGTAGATGGAAGGAGCACGGCAAACTCTTCGCCTCCATAGCGAGTAACCATATCATTTGGACGCGATATGGAAGATAACAATGTTTTTGCCAGTACAACCAAGACCTTATCTCCATGGAGATGACCATATTGATCATTAATCTCTTTAAAGTGGTCTATATCTATCAATAACAGAGATAAAGGCTCGCTATTATGCTGACTCTGCTCAAACACTCTCTCAAGCGCATTATCAAAAGCTCGTCTGTTAAATATACCTGTTAATTTGTCTGTATTAGCAACAAAACTCATATCATTTTCGCGCTGCTTATATACAGTAATATCAGTGCAGTATATCAGTATAGATTTCTTGCCGCCTATCCACGGCAGATTAGAAGTAACGACTGTGTACCAATGCTGAGAATCCTCGTCAAATAATTCAATTGACCCAAGTCCAACATGCAGTACCTTCTCTAAAAATGGAGTTCGCTCAGTAGCTTTATGAAGATCATTATCTACTATTTGGAAACGCACATTTGCCTTATGATTAAAGTACAAAGCAAGATAGTGATCTTCGTCATCAACAATTAACAGCGGCTCAATATTATCAAAAACAATTTTCATTGCATCTCTCTGAGCCGCCATTACTATCTCTCTCTCTTTGAGCTGCATGACCATTTTATTAAAAGCCCCGGAGAAATCTCCCATGAAATCAACAATTTGATGATAGTCGCCATTTGCAACACACTGTGTCTGCCATGTTAAATGTCTCAATTGAGCATGAAGTTGTTTTAAACCTGCAGCTAAATAATTTCTGCGATCAGGATAATTTGCTTCTAAATTCCCCTGAGATAAAGCTTTTGCAAAATTATTTAGCTGCTGAAAAATCAGTTGTAAACGATTAATTCTTGCTACCAAAGCCTGATATTGAGGAGGAAAAAGATTTTCATCCAATGGAGATTCATCAAGTTTATTTATCAAAAAATTATCAATACTTAAACAGATATTATCAATCTCTTTATCATAAACCATCATATTATGCTTCATCCACCTTAGCAACAAAGCGACAAGTACGATCACCGGTTGCCCAGCAATCTATTTCTCTTACATTAAATATCTTACCTGTGAAATCGTAAAAAATCCCGCCTATAAATCCTTCGTCATATACACAAACAGTATCATCTGTAACCGGTAGTCCCGAACAATCTAAATCTTCGCTAACGGTTAAAACTATATCTAATTTATCTAAATCAGCTTTTTCAATGCGAAGAATACCTATGGACAGTTCTTTAAGCTTCAACTGCAGATTGGCAATATATGTCGAAAAATCGTTAGTTGGTTCAAGAACATTCTGAGCAAACGCAACACCCGCTCTAAAACCTGCAGATCTTATAATATCATTTGCCTCATCTTCACCGTAGCGACTCCTAAGTTCGGCAATAACGGTGTATTGCATAAGCCTGTATACTATAACAGGCATAGATTGGCCTAAGTTACTTCTCCCCAGAGTAATATCACCTAAAGTATGCCAATCAAACTTTTCAAATTGTTTTGACGCCATTGTTATACCCTCCATTATGTAATTTAAAAAAAATAAATAGCAGATTGTATAAAATCTTTCTATTCACAAAGATTAGTTTATTTTTTCTCTCTCATGTTACATCATCAAATCAAAATTTATTTTTTTCTATATATCACATTTTATATCACACTTTGCAGAGTGGAATCAAAACAGCTACTTTAAAATAAGTATTATTCTTTACGTCTTATCATATCACATATTAACTTAATATGATAGTTTTTCAATACAAAAAAATAACCAAAATTTAATAATATTTATTAAAAAAGTTAAATTTAGACTAATAATTGAATTAATGTTATTGAAATATATTCATGAATTTCAACATAAAAAAATTATAAACTATAAAAAATTAAATTAAAACAATTCAATGCTATATAAATTAAATTTAACAAAATATATGTTGTTTTTAAATAATTTAATAATAGTGTATACAAAAAATTTTAGTTAAAAAATAATTAATAGTATAAGATTCATATTTGCTAATGATTAATGGTTATATATAAAATTCTAAAAATACTAATAGAAAATTATTAGAGGATATATTTAATAATGAATATTGTTATTTTAGGCGCAGGAGTAGTCGGATATCAAATAGCATCTCAACTTATTTCCGAAGGACATAATGTGGCAATAATAGAAAAAAATTCCGAACGGGCGCGTTATATAGACGCTCATCTCGACTGCATTGTGCTAAATGACGAAGGGAACAGCTTTTTAACGCTTAAAAAAGCCGGGATTGAAAAAGCAGACTGTTTTCTCAGCGTAGTTGACTCTGATGAAGTAAATATGATTGCCTGCGGTATAGTTGAAAGCGAATTTAACGTTCCGATTAAGATTGCAAGAGTAAGAAATATAGATTATTCAAGAGCAAAGATATTTGAAAAATCATTTCTTGGAATAGACTTTGTAGTAAATCCAGAAGTAGAAACAGCCCGTCAAATAGCCAATAGTGTCGCTCTGGGCGCAATGAGCGATGTTATGCTTTTTGAAAAATCGGATGTTGAGATTAGAAACTATCAGGTGAACTCCAAATCATTCTTTAAAAATAAAAATCTCATAGAAATCCGTAAAACAATAAATCCGGGGGGAAAATTTTTAATCACAGGGATTGTAAGAGAAAACAATTTTATCATCCCCACAGGTAATACTACTATTCTTGAAGATGATATTATATATATAATCGCATCTCGGAAAACATTGACAAAACTCTTTATAGAAACAGGGAAAAAAAGCGTAAGCATTGATAAAATTCTCATAATTGGCGGCGGAAGGATTGGATTTCTCGTAACAAAATATCTAATAAGAACCGGCGTAAAAATTACTATTATAGACCCAAATTATGAAACATGCAGAACTCTGACTGAAAAATATCCCGATGTCCTCATAATAAATGCAGATATATCCGATGAAACTATTTTTGAAGAGGAAAATCTCAGCGCCCATGATCTGATAATTACAACTACCGACAATCAGGAACTTAACATACTCAATGCCGCTTATGGTAAAAACATGGGTATCGGCAGAGCAATAGCAGTTGTTAATCATCCGAATTATATGTTAATATCAAATAAATTAGGGATAGATGTTACGGTAAGCCCAAGGAACAGTACTGTTGACGCTATTATAAAATATATCCGCAAGGGTGAGATTAGAAGCGTTCACACACTATTCGGCAACAGCGCCGAGGTGATAGAATTTTCCATACAGGATAATAGTGAGATTATAGGAATTCCTATTAAAGATATTAAAATACCGCCGGATTCATTGATCCTGACAGTAGTTAGAAACAAAGTAAATGAAATACCAGACGGCAACTTTGTCGTGCTTAATGGAGACAGGGTAATTACTATAGTAAAAAGAGAATCGATTCAGGCTCTTGAAAAAGTTTTTCTAAATTAGATTTAATTGTAAAAGTGTAGATAATGAATATTAAAATTATACTCCGCATGTTATCTGTAATCCTTGCTATCATATCAGGTTTTATGATTATTCCGGCAATTATTGCGGCATTATACAATGAGAATGAAGCGCTTTATGCAATATTAATAACAATCGGTATTTCAATAGTATTCTTTTTTGCAGTTAAAATCTTATCTAAAGAAGAGAACGTAAATAAAATAACCCAAAGGGACGGATTTTTATTTGTTACTTTAAGCTGGGTAACGGCTTCATTAATAGGGGCGCTGCCATACTACATATCAGGAGCAATTCCTCAGCTTACTGATGCCTATTTTGAAGCTATGTCGGGATTTTCCACAACAGGAGCTACAATATTACCCAATATTGAAACATTGCCTGTTTCACTTCTTTTTTGGAGATCTCTTACGCATTGGTTAGGCGGAATGGGAATAGTTGTATTAACTGTAGCCGTCCTGCCTGTTCTTGGGATAAAAGGACTGCAATTGATTGTTGCAGAGGCTCCGGGCTCAAAAGTTGATAAACTCACTGCAAGGGTAGCAGAGACTGCAAAAATTTTATGGATCATTTACTTTGTACTTACTGCTATTGTGACAATCCTGTTACTGATTGGAGGAATGTCTCTTATTGACGCTTTAACGCATGCCTTCAGCACAGTTGCAACCGGAGGTTTTTCAATTAAAAACTCCAGTGTTGCCCATTATAATTCTGCCTATATTGAAGCAGTAATTACATGTTTTATGGTAATTTGCGGCATCAATTTTAGTCTTCATTTTTGGCTGATCTCAGGTAATTATAAAAATATTTTAAAAGACTCAGAGCTTAAGGGATATCTATCCATATTCTTTGTGGCAACGTTTATTATTACATCGGAAACATTAGGGACGAATTATAACTCTATAACCGAAGCCGTAAGGCATGCATCATTTCAAGTTGCATCAATCATGACAACAACAGGTTTCGTATCTGCAGATTATGAGCAATGGCCCTTCTTAAGTCAAACCGTACTTTTTGTTCTTATGTTTGTCGGAGGTTGTTCGGGATCTACCAGCGGAGGTATGAAGGTAATACGACTGGTTACTCTGCTAAAACAGGGTTTAATAGAGATTAAACATCTTCTCCATCCGCGCGGAGTATTTATATTGAGGATAAACGGCAAGCCTGTAAAAAAGGATATGATCTATGCAATATCAGGTTTTTTCTTCATGTATATGTTTTTGGCTATTGTAACTACTCTTGTCGTATCATCATCTGAGGTAGATATGGAAACCTCATTTGGTTCTGCTTTTGCCGCTATAGGGAATGTCGGTCCGGGACTCGGCAAAGTAGGTCCTAAGGGCAGCTATGAGTTCTTCCCGTCATATGTAAAATGGTGGCTCAGCTTTGTCATGCTGGCAGGGAGATTAGAACTCTACACTGTGCTGATAATTTTTTCAAGAGATTTTTGGAGAAAATAGAACTTCTGTGATGTCCCCAAACTCGCCAAAAAAAACAATTCTATATGTTGAAAGAATATGTTGCCGTTAGTGTAATACCATAATAAGTGTCTTTTATAGCCGTATTCTTTCTATCTATGAAACATTGATATCTTCCGCCAAGATTTATTACCGTTGAAGCAGGGGCTATATAATATACAATTGACATTGTTAAATTATAACCATAACTGGTATAGTTTCTATTATCTTTATCACCATAGCCCAAATCATATTCCGACTTTCTCCATAAAAATAATCCTGCACCTGTACCAATGAGGTAAGTATTTTCAACCAAGGGATATGCCGCTGTAAAACCTAATCCGGGACCTATAGAATCGGTTTTTATACCGTATAGTACAACTGGAGGATTTGAATCTTCATTTGAACTTGCTATAATTTTACGGTATTTTATACCGCCAAAAATCTTACAATAATCATTTAATCTATAGTTCAGAGCAATGTCGGAATCGTGGTGCTTCAACATTCTTCCCGAATTATATTCATATTCGCCGTAGGAATATACGAAGGTCAGATTATAGTCGTCATTAAATTTTACAGACAGGGCAGGACCATAAAAAAATGCAGGATTAACTTTTTCACCGCCGCCCGGTTTATACCATGAATACCAAACAGCAGCGCCTGCCGATATATCAACAGCATATAACTTACACGGAACAATTATTGATATTATTGCCGTGAATGTTATTGCTGTGAATGTTATTGCTGTGAATGTTAATAATAAAAATTTTTTCATCTTATTTATTTAATCTTCTAATTATTTATTTAGTCTTCTAAATTTTTAATTTTTAAATAATTAGTGTTTCATACATTCCCATTCTTATTCAACAGTTCCTTGCACTCTCGTCTAATAGTCAAAGTGTTAAAAAGCCCGAATAGCACGTACTGAATGCTTAGTATTCTTGCCTAAGGTAGACGGGCTGCTACTGGAGAAAGGTTGATACCACGCATTACTAGGACTGCTCTCCGACGAAGACCAGTAGTAACCATTACTTAAATTATCAACCAAATCCTTTTTTTCATAGAGTTCATGTAACTCATCTATGCTTGGTAAAAACCAATCGTTTTTTCCACCACTACTGTAATCTCTGCAAGCTTCTGCCGCAGGGGCAAACGTATCTATTTTTTCAAGTATACGAGCCGTATTCTTTCGACCTGTGCCAATATATACTTCAGTCTCGGAAATTTGAGCGGACTCATGACCAGTTAATGCCCATTCAAGAGATGTAGGTATATCCTTAGGAGCGGCTTCAAGATAGTAACATCTTTCGGAAGTATCAGTCATAATAAAACCATCGGGATCATGGTAGAAGATCATTCCACCGCCGGGACCTTTATCGCCGATTTTGTAAGTTCTGGGAACATATTCATATCCATATCCGTCCTCTCCGGTTCCCAAATCCTCCGAGCATGCAATGAGCAAACCGAAAGCGGCTATTGTCAATTTAAGACTCAAGCGGAGTGTAGATATTGATTTAATCATCAATAAAATTTTATCTTTTATTATTTGTATTTTATTTTTCCGATTAGCTTTCGGAATCGGCGTATGCTGGTTGGGATTGAAAATCTTCAACTTGTACTTGAAAATTTTCAATCCGTACATTTCCATAGTATGCTTCATAAAATGAATTTATACTTTTTAATTTGTTTTTGTCAATATTTTTTGAAATAATTTTGCTCCATACCCAAACTCGCCAAAAAAACAATACTATATGCTGAAAGAATATGTTGCCGTTAGGGTAATACCATAATAGGTGTCTTGTATATTCGTATTTATCCTGTCTATTGAGCATTGATATCTTCCGCCAAGATTTATCACAGTTGAAGCAGGAGTTATATAATATACAACCGACATGGTCAGATTATAACCATAACTGTTATAGTTTCTGTTTTCTTTACCTCTAGGACCTAAATCATATTCTGCAGTTCTCCATGAAAATAATCCTGCCCCTGTAGCAAGGATGTACATATTTTCAACAAGGGGATATGCCGCTGTTAACCCTACTCCCGGACCTATGGAATCGGCTTTTATACCGTATATTACAACAGGAGGATGTGAACCCTCATTTGAAGTAGTTATAACTTTATGATATTTTATACCGCCAAAAATCTTCAAATAATCATTTAATCTATAGTTCAGAGCAATGTCGGAATCGTGACGTTTCGATTTTTTCCCCGAATTATATTCATACTCGCCATAGTAATATACAAAGGTAAGATTATAGTCGTCATCAAATTTTACAGACAGAGCAGGACCATAAAAAAATGCAGGATCAACTTTTTCACCGCTGCTTGCTTTATACCACGCATACCATGTAGCAGCGCCTGCCGACACATCAACAGCATATAACTTACACGATACAATAATTGATATTATTGCTGTGAATGTTATTACCGTGAATGTTAATAATAAAATTTTTTTCATCTTATTTATTTAATCTTTGAAATTTTAATTTTTAATGTTTTAAATAATTAGTGTTTCATTCATTCCAATCTTTATTCAACAGTTCCCTTACACTCCTCATTTAATAGTTAAGGGGTTAAAAAGCCCGAATAGCGCGGACTGAAAGGGGACTTGTCTTAGAGTTACCGGCGTTCGGATTGTTGTTATAGAAATCATGAGCCCACGCACAATTCATAGAGGCATCCGACGAAGACCAATAGGAATCACTACCACTTAAATTACCAACATAACTCCTATTTTGGTAGAGTTCATATAACTCATCTTTGCTCGGTAAAAACCAGTCATTTTTTCCACCACCACTGTAATCTATGCAAGCTTTTGCCGCAGGGGCGTTTTCACCTATTTCTCCAAATATGACATTAGTATTGTTTCGACCTGTGCCAATTTCTTCTGAAGTATCGCTAATTGGAGTGTTATCAAAACCATCTAATGCCCATGCAAGATTTCCCATATCCACACGAGAGACTTCAAGATAGTAACATTTTTTGGAAGTATCAGTCATAGTAAAACCATCCGGGTCATAGTAGAAGACTATTCCACCGCCGGGACCTTTATCGCCAATGTTGTAAGTTATGGGAACAAATTCATATCCATCCTCTCCGCCCGAATCATCTGCGATAATTTCGCAGGCGGTTAATAAACAGAAAGCCGTTATTAACATCAGCGCTGAAATTTTATCTTTTATTATTTGTATTTTATTTTTCCGATTAGCTTTCGGAATCGGCGTATGCGGGCTGGGGTTGAAAATCTTCAACCCGTACTTGAAAATTTTTAACCCGTACATTTCCATAATATGTTTCATAAAATGAATTTATATTTTTTAATTTGTTTTTGTCAAGATTTTTTGGTGAAATTTTGTTTGTCTTTTTCTATGTCATTGCGAGCGCTTTGGGTCGTTTAAGTATAGATTGTGTAACCTGCGCGTGGCAATCCAGAGCTTTAAATTTATTATACAATTATCATCTAATTTCTTAAATTTAAATTTGAAACTACTACAGCAGTAATATAAAATTTCTCCCACTGGATCGCCACGCCGAGTTTACTTTGTTTTATCGGGCGAACTTAAAACACGGCTCGCGATGACGCAGGTATGTAACTAATTGCCTGTATGTTACTTCTCGGACAGCCCCTTAACAGATTAAATAACAAAATATTTGGTGTATTCAGTTAAAGTCCTACGGACTATTTGTTTATTATGCTATTATCTATTGATATAAATGCCCTACGGGCAAAATTATACCGCGATAATTAAAAATGTAAAAAAATCAAAATTTTTTTACATTTTCTTCCTGCCGTTCGTAATACTTAATGCGGGAACATTAAATTTTTCTTGCAAAAATTTTATTAAATGGGCAGTATTCAATTATTGCTTTCTTGCATTGAACATTGTGCGTTGAACATTGTGCGTTGAACATTGTATCACCGAACTTACAGGTATAACATGAAAAAAATAATAACAGGAATTTTCATTCTATCTTTCATTCTATCTTTCTTGCTAAGCGCTTTGTATGGAAAGGATTCTAAAGATGAATTTATTATAGGCAAAACCGAGTTCAGTAATAAAAACGGTTCGGAATGGATTGTTACAGTAAACTCTACCGATAAAAAATACATGCTGAAAACCGGCGCTCTCCTTGCAATAAAAAGAGGGGATAAACATATTGTTTTAAAAATAAATGATTCGGACGGGAAGTATCTTAAATGCGCAGCGGTGAATAAAAACAGCGATGCAATAAAGTATGGAGAGGATGTTTACTATTTAGATTCAATGAACAGCAATATAAAATATAAAGATGCGGAAAGAATTCTTGCAGAACTCATAAAGCTTTATCAAGACTTCATCTTAAAAATCGAATCAAATGACGATCCGCTCATAATATCAACTGCCATGAAAGAATTTTCATCCTCTTTGGGCAGCCTGATACCTGAAATGAAAAGAATAAACGATAAATATCCCGAGCTTAAAAATTTTAATATAGACCCGCCGGATGAACTAAAAAACGAATCGGACATGCTCGAAGCGCTTGAGCCAAGATTAAAAGAAGCTTTTTTCAAAATAAAAATATTAAGCGAAGATAAAAATATCAAAAAGGCTATGGATGATTTGCATAACACATTATTAAAGATGGATAATATTAATTGATGATAGAATTTATGGATAACCTGCTTTACTATCTTAAAAATATACCCTCTTTCTATATTGTTATAACAGTTATACTAATTTTGCTTATTCTCTACCGGAAGATAAGAATTTCAAAATGGAGAAAAATATTGAGAAGTTCTATTGAATATCACAAATTCCATTTGTCATCTCTTGTTAAAGATTCTACTGTGAGTGAAAAAAGCCGCGAATTATCTCAAGCTCTATTCTGGTCTGTTACAAAGCAGCTCCCGCTTGATCTTCAATCAGGGAAGGGAGGCAAAGCCTTATGGAGATCTTTTTTGGGAGATAAAACATCGCTGAATACATGCGGAACCGTATTTTATCAATGCGCAAGAAATTTCCGCAATACCGATAATATAATAATTAAATTAAATGATACGCTTATGAGTACAATATATAGAATCTATCTGTTAGAATCATACGCTTCTACGATTACTATTTTATATATGGATTTTATGCTTCTTATTAATAAAATTATTAAACCGCAGGGAGGACCGGGGAGACTTTATATTGAATTGATGAAGGGATAAAATCTGTTTAAAGTGAAGTTGTTCGCGAAAGTGATTTTAAATAACAGACGAATATTACTTAAATAAAAATTTATAAAAAATGAGAGGTTATTTTATGAAAACTTTTTTAGACGAGTATAAATCAAAATTAATAACGGCGGACGAAGCGGCAAGGGCAGTAAAATCAGGTGATAAAGTTTTTTACAGCGAATTTGCTCTTGCCCCTGAGGCATTTGACGAAGCATTGGCTTCAAGGATTACAGAGCTGTCGGATATTTATTTAGCAACTACAGCCTCTGTGAAAGCTCCCGCAGTTGTTGTTAAGGATACTGAAAAGAAACATGTCAGATTCCATGACTGGCATTTTGGTCCGGCTTCAAGAAAACTCCATACAATGGGACTTGCCAGTTATGTGCCGATTACATATCATCAAGGCGCAAGAATTCTTAGAAAATATTTATCAGTAGACGTAGCAATTGTAACTACCGCGCCTATAGACAATAACGGCTATTTTAACTTTGGAATATCAAACTCAGTATGCGGAGCTGCAATGAGTAAGGCTAAAAAAATAATAGTAGAGATAAATGAAAATGTCCCATACTGCCTTGGCGGTAATTTTGAGTCTATACATATTTCACAAGTAGATCATATCATTGAAGGAAAAAATTCACCGTTAGTGCAAGTCCCAAATGCAAAGATAGAAGATGTTGATGTTGCCATAGCAAAAATCATCATGAATGAAATTGAAGACGGCGCAACGCTGCAATTCGGCATCGGCGGATTGCCAAATACCGTAGGAGAGTTTATAGCTGAAAGTGATTTAAAAGACCTGGGATTTCATTCCGAAATGTTAACAGATTCATGCGTAGATCTTTATGAAGCAGGAAAATTTACAGGGAGCAAAAAAAAGATAGATCATTTCAAGATGACATACACCTTTGCTCTTGGGACAAAAAAATTATATGATTTTCTTCATTACAATCCCACATGTGCCTCTTATCCTGTGAATTACATAAATGATCCCCGCATCATAGCCCTCAATCCTAAGGTAATAGCTATCAATAATGCCATAGAAATAGATCTGTTTAGTCAGGTATCATCGGAAAGTGTCGGAACAAGACATATATCCGGTACAGGCGGACAAGTAGATTTTATATTCGGCGCATTCAATTCAACCGGCGGAAAGGGTATTATAGCTTTGAATTCTACATACACCGATAAGGATGGAAATGTAAAATCGAGAATTGTACCTACGCTTGTACCGGGCAGCGTTGTTACAACGCCAAGGTCTATTGTTCACTATGTTGCTACCGAATATGGGATTGTTATGCTTAAAGGGAAATCCACATGGGAGAGGGCTGAAGATTTAATAAGTATAGCTCATCCCGATTTTAGAGACGAACTTGTTAAGGAAGCCAATCAGATGAACCTTTGGGTAAGGAGTAATAAAATTTCATAAAGTTCTGATGAGAGAACCGGTTATAGAGACAAAGCTCCTTCACTGTTTTGAATCCGGTAGTTGTCTTATTTTTTATCTTTTCATATTCATTTATACAGCTCATCATTCTTGCTGCAAGTATTTTGGAAAGCAAATCTTTATTACTTGTTGTCATAATTTTTATAAACCTCAGATATTTTTATTTAGTATTCCATTCTTTATTAAAATTTATACTAAAATTTTCTAAAAATTATGTAACTAATTATCTGATTTCTACACAATAAAAATGAAAGGAGATTCTATGAAAACTTTTTTAGAAGAGTAAGGAGGATTCTATGAAAACTTTTTTAGAAGAGTATAAATCAAAATTAATAACAGCAAGTGAAGCTGCAAAATTCGTAAAATCAGGAGATAGGATTTATTATAGCGAATTCGCTATTTTCCCTGAGGCTTTTGATGAAGCATTAGCTTCAAGGATTACCGAGCTGTCGGATATTTATGTAGCAAGCACATGCGTTACGAAGGCTCCTTTAGTTGCTACTATTGATCCGGAAAAGAAACATGTTAGATACAATGACTGGCATTTTGGAGGCGCTTCAAGAAAACTCCATACAATGGACCTTGCCAGTTATATACCTTTTACTTATCATCAAGCTCCAAGAGTTGTTAAAAAATATTTATCCCATGATATATCAGTTGTAACAACAACTCCTATGGATAGTAATGGGTATTTTAACTTTGGAATATCAAACTCAATGTGCGGAGCTAACCTGCTTAAGTCTAAAAAAATCATAGTAGAGATAAATGAAAATGTCCCATATTGTTGTGGCGGGAATTTTGAGTCCATACATATTTCAAAAATAGATCATATCATTGAAGGTAAAAATTCACCATTGGCACAAGTCCCAAAAGGGAAAATACAAGAAGTTGATAGAGCTATAGCAAAAATTATTCTGAATGAAATTGAGGACGGCTCAACTCTGCAGTTTGGTATTGGCGCATTACCAAACATTGTCGGTACATTGATTACCGAAAGCGATTTAAAAGACTTAGGAATCCATTCTGAAATGTTGACAGATGCATGTATAGAGCTTTATGAAGCGGGGAAAGCTACAGGAAGCAAAAAGCAGATAGATCGTTACAAGCTGGCATACACCTTTGCCCTTGGTACAAAAAAATTATATGACTTTCTCCATAATAATCCTACATGCGCTTCTTATCCTGTGAATTATATAAATGATCCTCGCATTATAGCTCTTAATTCTAAGGTAATATCTATTAACAATGCATTAGAGGTTGACCTGTTTAGCCAGGTAGCATCAGAGTCTGATGGACCAAGACATATATCAGGTACAGGCGGACAATTGGATTTTATATTTGGTGCATTCGCTTCAAAAGGAGGCAAAGGTATTATAGCATTGAGTTCTACTTTCACAGATAAGAACGGCAATATAAAATCGAGAATTGTACCTACGCTTGTACCGGGCAGCGTTGTTACAACGCCAAGGTCTATTGTTCACTATGTTGCTACCGAATATGGAATTGTTATGCTTAAAGGGAAATCTACTTGGGAGAGAGCTGAAGGTTTAATAAGTATAGCTCATCCTAATTTTAGAGATGATCTTATTAAGCAAGCCAATAATATGAATATCTGGGTAAGGAGTAATAAAATTGCATAAAAAATAATAGATTTGAGATTACTCCTAATAATTTATAGCAGCGACAAGGGCAGCGGTAATTTTATGATATTCAGGCTCAATATCTATAGCGCAGAGTTCAAAGGTTATACCTATTACTTCATAATCTTGCGATACTCTATAGTTTCCTAAAGAACCGGGCGTTGGATATCCTATATCGTCAATCACCTCTAATTCGGATAGAGATGACATCTTATTCATTAATTCGGCAGGAGTATTTGGTGACGGATACAGCGCATTAAACGGCTGATGCATCTGTATTATCATATCAGGTTTATATTGTTCCATGAGTTTTATTAATGCAGCAGTCTCAGGCTCAGATGCGGGATACTTGCCCGAATTATTGTAGCTCTTAATGAAATCAGCCGACCATGTCGGACCCGGAAAATTTCTGTTTATGTCAACCCCGCGGGCATTTACTCTGGTTCCTCTTGATAATCCGTCAGGATTGATACATGGTACAATAATTACACGATTATGAATTGCTGCAGGATTTCTTTTTATAAATTGAGCAAGTTTTAGGGCTGATATAAATCCGACAGGTTCATCTCCGTGTACTCCGCCAATAATTAATGTCAGTTTATCTCCCGAACCGAATTGCTTGGAGTAAATTCTTTTATTCAAATTAGATTTACCTATAACATCCCATTTAATATTTGAACTGTTAAGTCCATTATACAGGCTAATCGCCTTATTTAAAATTGCATTGTGCTTTTTAAATGAAATTGTATCAGCTGTCGAAGCAATTATTACTACAGCGAATATGATAGGTATAATTCTTATTATTTTCATCTGTCACCATTACTCAATGTAATTATTATATTTTTCTGTTTACAAACATATCCAACAGATAAGATATAGCTATTTATTTTCAACATGAAAAACAGATAACACGAATTTTATGAAAGAGATGAAATCAATAACACTGTATAATTCTTTGATAGAAAAATTAAACTATTATGAAATGAAGTTACTTCAAAGACACGGCGAATCCATAAATTGCAAAAAAGGCTGCGACTATTGCTGTATGCTTGAAAGCGTTTTCCCAATAGAGGCTTACATAATCTATTCCTCTCCAATTGATATGAACATAATATGCGAATCATATACGTCTAATGAAAAAGAAGAAACCTGCGTCTTCCTTAAAGATAAAATCTGCACCATTTATTCTGCAAGACCGGTAATATGCAGAACACACGGATATCCTGTATTTGTAGAAGGGAGAGCCGACATGTGTCCTGAAAATTTTAAAGATATAAAATCAATAGATTCCGAATATATTCTTGATCTTGAAAATGTAAATAATGCAATAGCTTCAATAAATATAATTTTTCAAAAAGAGATAGACGAAGAATTTTTCACAGCTCCGAGAATCCCACTTAAAGAGCTAAAAGACTTTATGCTTAAAAGATAAAACTCTCGCAAAAAAAATACCTTAGCCGATAAATAATTATTCTTTCATTAAAACTACGGCTCTGCTGAAAAAGACATTCGGTCTGTCAATAACATGAAAACCGCCATCAAGCAGTAATTGAATACTGTCATAAAAATTTTTTTCAGGCACATGAATCTTAGGTTCTGCAATGAATATCTTTGTTCTATCAGTTACAACTGATTTAATCTCCCTTATAAATACCTCTCTGTTATGAACTTCATGATACATCCAGAATAACAGGATTAAATCAAACTTCCCCTTAAAAGGAAAGGTATTGCCGTCATATAGCTGCGTATCTATATTCTTTATTCCCTTCTTATCAACTCTGCTTTTAAGTTTCTTTAACATCTTCTCTTGGATATCAAGAGCTGTAACCTTGCCGTCATATCCGACCATCTCTGCCATTGGAAATGTAAAATAGCCCATACCCGGTCCTATATCGAGTACCTTATCTCCCTGCTTAATATATTGTCCTAATATCTTTTGCGGATTTTGAAACAGTTTTCTTAAACGATTGTCAAATGTAAAGCAAAGCCACGATGGACACACACAGTCTTTTGTTAAAAAAGATTTCATTTTTATTTTCCTTTTTTTGAACTCTTTTGATTTTTGAACTCTTTTGATTTTTAAGTAAGTTCAGGGTAAATTACAAATTACAATGTACAATGTACAAATAAAAAATTAAAAATTAAATGAAAATAGCATATATTTGAACTCTGCACTCTGTAATTTGTACATTGTAATTTGTAATTTGCTACAGGGGTCAGAGCCTTAATTTTCATTAATCATCAGTATCTTGTCTTATGTCTCCTTTAATTCCTTCCATGGCTCTGATAATATGTTTCTCTGTTATCCCGTCAAACTTCTTTAGTAAATTATCATTATATATAATTTCATTTTTTTTACAAAAAAATTGGGCGGCAGAAACTTCAAGACAATCAGCCAGTTTTTCAATTAGCTCTGCCGATACAAAAGTCACTCCTCTTTCAATTTTGCTTAGATGTTTAGCTGATATATCTACTTTTTCAGCCAGTTGTTCCTGTGATAGATGTCGTTTTTTGCGGTAATGTTTTAAATTTGTTCCAAAAAGCGTCTTTATATCCATAAAAATAAGTTTATATAATCTCTGATTCAAAGCAACGCCATTAAATGCTTTAAAAATGCAATATTTTCCAAAAAAATAATCATTACAGTACCATTTTTCTCTTGACTAAGATAAGCATATTATGCGTAATAATTATTTATTATGAACCTTTTGGAGTGAATTTTGTTAAATTATAGGGGATAAATTTGTTAATATATTATTAAATCAGGAGTTTTAAGATGAAAAATAAACTTTTTGGAATTATCGCAATAATTACGGCAATCGGATTTGTATTTTCCGCTTGCGGCGGAGGCGGAGAAGGCGGCCCGGGGGATTCTACCGGCTCAGACCTCCCTCTAACCGGAACAACTTCCGTGGGCCCTTCAAGTATCGTTGCCACAGGTACAGAGCTTACCGCAACGTATGACGGAACCGAGATTGTCACTTTCCAATGGAACAGGAACGGCGCGCCAATTTCAGGCGCTGTGAGTGACAAATATACGCCGACAGAAGAAGGAGACTACACAGTAACGGTGAGTTCAGCAGGTTACAATAGCTGGACAAGTTTCTCTGTTAGCGTCGTCTCAGGCATCTTTATCGTTACTGATGCCGCCGAGTGGACAAGCGCGTGCAACACAATCAAAAGCGGCGGCAATAACAAGACATATCACATCCGACTTTCAGGCAACAATATAACTAACGTGCCGGGCACAACCGGCAATACCTTTGGCGCTGTAACCGGTATTAAAGTAAACATCAGTGGTGGTGTACTGAACCTTGGCAGCGGCAACACCGGTTGTCTCCTGTACATCGGCGCAAGTCAAACTGTAAATATCGCTGTCCTTCAACTTAAAGGACACGCTGCCAATACTGCTCCGCTGATTACTATAAACGGTACAGGAGCCACTTTCAATATGCAGGCTGATGCTTCGGTATCCGGCAACACCTCATCATCATCCGGCTACGCCGCCGCTGGAGTGTGTGTTGTTGACGGCACTTTTACTATGAGCGGCAACGCTTCGGTATCCGGCAACACCTCAGCATCCGCCTGCGCCGCTGGTGTGTTTGTTGACGGCACTTTTACTATGAGCGGCAACGCTTCGGTATCCGGCAACACCGGCAACCACCCCTATGTCGTCGGTGGTGTGTATGTTTACAACGGCAGTTCACTATGAGTGGCGGAAACATAAGCGGTAACACAGCCTCTGGACAGGGCGGAGGTGTGTATGTTTATGACGGTGCTTTCCGTATTGCAAATGGAACAGTGTATGGAAACGATGCTCCTACAACGCCAATAGACCTTCGCAATACTGCAAGCAGCGGAGCGGCTCTATATATATCCTCCGGCACATCCCAACACGGCACATTTGTTGGCGGTGTTTGGACATCCAGCGGTAGTCTTGCAACTACAAACAACACCATAAAGGTAGTGAACGGGGTATTGCAACCGTAATAGAAATACAGCGCAGTGTCAGGCGCATTTTGGAACATGCTCCCATGACTTTGGGACATGTTCCAAATATTGTATCCATTCTTTCAAAAAATAGTTTTATTTAACGGCAAAGGCGTTCCATTTTGCTCTGCATATTATCTTGCCGCGAATACCCGTTACTGTTTATCGAGCCGATATTCTTGTTAGTTGGAATTTTAAGCATATTGTAAACGTAAAGCGAATACGCAGATACAATGCCATAAATTTAAAATATGGCTATTCTGCAATAGATATTCGTTCTCCAAAGGAAATAATAAGTTATGAAAAAGAATAATGAAATTATTGAAGGTTTTAAAGCCGTTGAATTTGTGCGTATGGAACGCAGCCAAATAAGCAATGAAATACAGGATATGAAATTTGAGGAATTGCAAAAATATTTTGAACAGCGGCGCATAGGGCTGACCAATACAACCCCATCTCCCGCTCTTAGAAAATGAACCTGTTTTTTATATGTTAAAATCGGATAGCCTTGGGGTCAGAGCCCTAATTAGTTTCCTTCATTTTTTCCATTTTTTTCCATTTTTTTATTGCAAAATTGATTGCTTTTCATTTTTTATTAAAAAAATAATAGTTTATTCTTACATGCGAATATACGTTATTTTTATATTAAAAATTTAATAATAAGGAGCTTGTTATGTTAAAGAAATTGTTTCCAAGGCTGTTTGTTTCACACACACACACACAATTTTAGTTTATTAAAGAAAAATTTTTTAGGGGCTATCGCTGTTGCGATGGTATTTAGTTTTGTCCTGATCAGTTGTTCGGACGATTCAGACGATCCTACAGTTTCCACCGTTCCCACTACCATCGGAGAGCTGACTATCACAGGTCTTGGCAGCCATAATACTAAATATGTTGCCGGAATTGGATTTGAGGATGCGAACAAAGACAAAGCATATGCTGCTTTTGCAAGTATCGACAGATGGTATTTAAAAGACACAAAGATCATAGACGGTACCGGTGGTCAAGTTGAAAGCGGCAGCGTTACCTTAAAGGTTTGGGTATCAATTAATGGGAATCTTCAATCTTATAGTGGTAATAATAATGTTGTATTCAGCATACATGCTAAGACTAATCCTTCATTTGATGAGGATGATTTTGCAAATAGTAGTGGTTTAAAGATTGGAACAGTAACTGTAACTTTTGTTAATGGAGTTGCTACCGGCAGCCTTGTGCCATAAAATTTTTCCGAGGCTGCGGAACAGCCATCTTTGGCTGTTCTAAAAACTTTTTCAGCAGCCTCATTTTAAATCAAATTACAAAAACTCCCTGCATATACTATATGCGGGAAAATTCTTTATTTCGTCATTTATTGCAGAACCTGTCATTAACATATAGGGGAGTATCTCTTCAACATAGCATTGAGGGATTTTTTTTAGCTTGGATAAGGACCCTACATCCTGAACAAAGTTTGACAGAGCCTTGTAATATTTACTCTCGTCAAATATGAAATCACCGGCGCTGTTATAAATATCCATATCCTTTGCAAGAATAACACTTATTCCGTTACACACAGTATATGCCTGAATAGAATTGCCGAAACCGTCCGCATCAACAATCTCCATTATCTGCACACGACTTTCATCAATCCCTGTATTTTTAACAATAAACTCCTTTTCCCTATTAGCCATATCCATGTTCATCTTTGCCATGAATATTTTAACTCCGTCAACTCCGGATTCATTAAAAGAAAGGAGGTCGTCACATCTCTTCGGCTCGGCAGGAAAAATTTTAGATTCTGCAATACCTCCGCCGGAGCCATAGAATCCGAAGCGCTTTAAGTTAAAGCTCCCGTAAAAACCTAACCTTTCAAGAAAATCGAAGAATGTAGTCTTAATAACAGTTGTCGGATATGAAAGGTGGCTGTGAGTTACGCCTCTGTAGTTTATAACAGAACGGCAATCTGAATGAAAGAGCGGCGCCATTAAAAAAAGTTCAATCTCGGATATTGGTAAATATTCATCACAGTCAAAGTTATAGATATTGCAGGACAGACCTTCGGGATTAAATATAATATCCCGCTCGGAGCTGTTGATTATTCCAGCGCCGATATCAGATACAATTTTTTTGAAGCTGTTAAACAGATGTAACAGATCATAGTTCTTCTCAATAAATTCAAATCCGTTTTTGATAACAACACTCTCTCCCTTTAACAGACTAAGGGTCAGAGCCAATCTTATATAACGCCAATTATATGTATTTAATTCAATGGTCTTCACTTCAATAGTCTTCACTTTATTACTGCATATATTTCTTTAAGGCGTCAGGTATAACTATCTGTCCGTCTTCTGTTTGATAGTTTTCCATTATTGCGGCAAGAGTTCTGCCTGCGGCAAGACCCGAACCGTTGAGCGTATGCAGGTATGCCGTCTTGCCTCCGCTCTTCTTATATCTTATCATAGCCCTCCTTGCCTGATATTCAAGGAAGTTTGAGCACGATGAAATCTCCATATATCTGTTTAAGCCCGGCATCCATACCTCGATGTCATATGTTTTTGTAGAGGATGCCGATGTGTCGCCGCTGCACAGCAGAACAGTTCTATAGTGAAGGTTTAGTCTCTTTAAAATCTCCTCTGCATTGAGCGTAAGCTTTTCAAGCTCCTCAAATGATTTTTCCGGTTCAACAAATTTTACTAATTCGACTTTCTGAAATTGATGAACGCGAACTAAACCTCTTGTGTCGCGTCCTGCAGCTCCTGCCTCGCGGCGAAAGCATGATGACTGCATTACAAGGTATTTGGGTAAAATTTCGGCATCGAGTATTTCGTCCCTGTATATGTTTGTAAGAGTGACCTCCGCAGTAGGTATTAGCGAAAGCCCGTCCCTCTCCATTCTGTAATATTCATCCTTAAACTTAGGGTACTGTCCCGTACCTGTCATACTTTCGTCATTAACTATAAAGGGACCGAAAGTCTCCTCATAGCCGTGCTCTTTTGTATGAATGTCTAACATGAAGTTTATTATAGCTCTTTCAAGTTTAGCAGCAAGACCGTGGTATATGTAAAATCTGGCGCCTGCAAGTTTTACTCCTCTCTCAAAGTCAAGTATTCCCAGTTTTGTACCTATCTCATAATGAGGCTGCGGCTCAAAGTTAAACTCCGGTTTTTTACCCCATTCCCTTACAATCTTATTATCCTTTTCATCCTTGCCTTCGGGAACAGAGCTGTCGAGTATATTCGGTATAGAGAGATGAAGGTCGGAAAACTTCCCGTTAAGTTCGTTTAATCTGTCCGAGTGTTTACTAAGTTCATCTGCCAGATTTTGTACCTCTTTCATTGCATCGCCTGCTTCTTTACCCTGCGATTTAAGCTGACCTATTGTTTTCGACAGCTTATTTCTCTTCTCCCTTATCTCATCGGATTTTAGCGAGAGTTCTCTCCTCTCTTCGTCAATCCTTTTTAATTCATCCAAATCAACTGCCTGCTCCATATTCCTCTTTATCAGCAGAGCCTTTAACAATTCCATATCATCTCTTATTATCTTTGGATCTATCATATAAACAATACCTCTTTTTCAATGTTCAGTGTTCGGTGTTCAGCGCTCAATTTTATTCAATGAACAATAATACATGCCCAATTTTCAATCATTATTTTCTTTCATTGTGTATTGTTTAATTGTGCGTTATTTAATTGAACGTTATTATAAAATCTCTATCGAGCCGGTTTTAATCTTTTAGAACTCTTTGTCTTAAGCAGCAGATCTACAATTTTATATGTATCAAAATTTTCTATGGGCGTATCATCGTCGGCATATATAGCATAAGGCGAAGTATTGAGATCCATGTTGTTCTTGTATAATATTTTATAACCATTACCAATGATAGCATAGCCGTTTCTTTTAAAGCTCATAAGAATTCCAAGCGACGAGATTGCATAATCAAGATCAGGATTAAAATGAATTAATGATTTCCCTGTTACAAATTGATTCCAGTCAATATTAAGACCTATTAATTCAAATACTGTCGGCATAAAATCCTGATGAGAAGTATATTTATACTTAATGCTACTGCTTGTTATGCCGGGATAATATATTATTGCTGCGGGCATAATCTGTATATTATTTAAACCCCATGTATGACCAAAGCTGCCA
Source organism: Spirochaetota bacterium (assembly GCA_009787025.1). Taxonomy (GTDB): domain Bacteria; phylum Spirochaetota; class UBA4802; order UBA4802; family UBA5550; genus WRGT01. The sequence continues at coordinate 6,337 of WRGT01000070.1, read as the reverse complement.
TGTTCCCAAAACTCCTCTCCATGATCGCCTGAAATAACAAGGATTGTATTTTTAAGTTTACCCATATTATCCATCTCTGTAATAAGTCTCCTAAGAAGCTGGTCGGTATAATAGACTGCATTCATATATCTATTCTTAAGTTCAATCCTGTCTTTCTTAAATTTCTCTTGAGTGCCGCTTATTATTGTAAAGTGCGAAGTATAATCGGGAAGAAATTTTTTACACTCATCTGGATAATAATAATTAAAATGAGTAACATTCATCAGGTAATAGTCAAAACGTTTTATGCCTTTATCATTTTTTAAATCGCTAATTAATTTTTCAATTAATACTTTCTCTCTGGGAGAATAGTTATCATTTCCGCCTTCGGCTCTTACAAATCTGTCTTGAGTTTTTTCTATTATATCTCTATGTATATATTCATATTGCATTGGCGAGTTATAATAAAATGACTGAAAATATCCTGCTCTTTTAAGCGCATGGAGAGATAAGTTTAAAAATCTATTCCCCCTCAAAGGTTCAAAGTAGTATGGAGCAAGACCAGTCAGCATCCCGTATAAGCTGCCGGGCGTATTGTTTCCTGTTGTATAATGTTTCTTTAATATGAATCCCCTCTCTTTAGCAAATTTATAAAAGAACGGCATATTAACAGGATTGAGCATATCGCTTCTCAATCCCTCAATATTCATAAAAAGAATATTCATTGGAGTTTTTACATTTATATTTTGTGAAAGAATTTTTTCTTTTGCATCATTAAGTTTCGTCAGTTGTTCAAGCTCTGTTTTCTCATCAAGAAAATCCGGATTTACAAAAAGGCGGGGAAACTCTCCTGCTCTTTTACCATCCTCATCAACCTTAACAAGATCGGTTGGAAAACCAATCATTGACTGCCATGGAATTTTATTCTTCATTAAATTCATCTTCCAGTCCGTATTGGCAAGAGATACAAATGAAAAATGGAGAATAATAGTAATAAGGATCAATACTGAAAATGATCCGATTAAAACATTGAAGCCGACAAAACTGTCCAATAAGAATCTATTTAATAATGAATATGTTACATAATATATAAGAATATAAATAACAATAAATGCAATCAGCTTAATGAAAATAGCTGCAGGATTTCCCAACTCTCCATTAATCCATCCGCGAAAAGACATTACAACACCTTCAGCGCCAAGCTGTTTGCCGTAAATTACTACAGTCATATTATTAATAACAAACATCAATGTGATAAAAACGCTTGATATTATATATGCAATCAATCCTCCATATCTAAAGAAAGCAAGAAATAATTTCAAAATACAATATAGTATAGCAGTGGAAATAATTATAGATAAAAACAAATAGATATATGTCAGAATAAAATATCTGTCCATGCTTCCATTAAATCTGTCATACAGCAGATATACTGCCAATAAAAGAGACCATAACAGAAGATTAATAATGGCGCTAATTTTGCAGTTAAAAAAATCTTTAAATCTTCGCATATTGCTCCTTGCAATTATACTATGAAAAATATTTTAATTCAAGATAAGATCTTCTTTCAAAATTGTTGAGTCCAAGTCTTTCGGCAGTGTTGAACAACTCTTTCTCTGCCTCTTCTTTCAGTTCTCCGATTTTCTCTATCTCGACAAATGTTCCCAGACCTTCAACGTAGTCTATTGATATTTCCATTCCGTTAAACGAATATCTATGTCTCTCCTTTTCAACTATACCGCTCTCAACAAATCCAAGTTTCAGCAGAATATTCTTCATAGAAGGATAATCTTCCACTTCTGTTTCATATTCAATACGGGCTTTACTAATCTTACTGACCTTAGGACCTTTATATGTAATTATAGTTCTTTCCCCAATTGTTCTAAGCCTTAATGCTTCATCGGTATCTGCAAAATTTTTAGACGGGTGATTAAAATATATGTCATTTTCAAATCTTCTATCTATAAATTGAGCGCCGATTTCAGTTAATTTTTTTTTAACATTATTATCATTATCGCAGTAACATTTAATCTCTATTTCCATATATTTATCACCTGCGCAAAGGACCACTGATTGAAAAGCCATCACCGCCTATTGACTTTCTTCTCTGCCCGTTAATTTTTATTATAATGCTGTCAACATCTTCAAACTGAGTTGCAGTATAGACAATCTGTTGTATCCTCTTTAGCAGTATATCTCCGCTTGCGCCCTCTTCTATTGCATTATTAAAATCTATCTCTGCGGTCTTTCCATTCATAGTCACATTCCTCACCTTTAGGTGTGAGGGTACGGCTGATATATAGCCTTTACCCTCTTCATACGAAGAAGGTCCCTTTATAAGCTGACTCAAGGTTTGTGAAAGAATCTGCTTGTCGGATAATTTTCTCTTCACGGTTTTCAGAGATACTTTTTCAGTCTTCTCATCAAATTGAAGGAAATAGAGCAAGACTTCTCTATCGGAGGCAATAACGGCTTCCGCTTTTTTATCATCAATCTTTTTATCTTCAATTTTTGATGCGGTATTATTCGCATCTTTTTTATCAACCGAATTACGATCTGTTGCTATATTCTTTGATGACTCAACCGGTTCTTTAGAAGGAATGGTCTTGTCAACCGACAGCTTAACGAAATCAGGTTTAAACATCCCGCCTTCATAAAATTTATTAATAAGAAGAACAATTATTGTTATTAAAATGATAATTACAATAACATAGAATGGTCCATTCCTGACACCGGTTTTAGTAAGTGTATGCTGTTTTTTAGGTGTCTGATTTTTTATGCCCTTTTTAGGAGCTGATTTTTTAGTTGTACTTTTCTTAACTTTCTTTTCCAAAAAAATAAATCCTTATATATAATATTTTATATTTTTATTATAGTGCTACGTTAGGACCCACACGTCATTTTACCGAAAGTGATATCTAATATCATGAATCAATCTCTATAAATAGAAAAAAAACTTTAAGATTGTCAATAAAAATAATCATAGGTGTTTATTCAACATAACCTGACAGCATGGAGAAAAATTTTTCAATAAAAATAAACATGATATTAGTTAAGAACGGATTTTATATATGATTAAATACTATTATAATATAGAATTTCCTCTATAGCAACAACGCCTCATATTCTACAATATAATAGAATTATCAAAAACTTGCAAGTAGTGATGGGGAATTTTTATTAAGGCTTTATTTACTTCCCATAGAAAACTTCTTAATTTTTGACTTTAACAGATTTATCTCTAATAGCAAATTACTATATACGCTTTTTTGTCCTTTCTCTTTTGCTGTCGCAGCCTCCAGCTCTTTTTTCTTAAGAGTTAATTGAAGGCTTTCAAGAGTTTCGGCTGAGCTTTTTGTTTTCATAATTAATCCTCATTAGATATTATAACATTTCTAAGTAAGAAATAAATTTAATTAGTTATATATCGTCAACTTTGGTTACAATTTAAACAATAATCAGAATCAAAATCGATTAAAAAATAGTCTTTTATAAAAATTTGTTGCCATACTATCATTCTATTTTTACTAAAAATCTTGACACGACTGAGTATGTAAATTCTTTTAAAATAAGTATTTATTGAAAAATATAAAATTAATCGAACGCAAGAGGATTCAATGACTATACCATTAAGAAGCGAAATAACAACCTCAGGAAGAAGAATGGCAGGCGCAAGGAGCCTGTGGAGAGCCAATGGAATGAAAGAGGAGCAGTTTGGGAAACCGATTATTGCAATTGTAAATTCATTTACAGAACTTGTGCCGGGTCATGTACACCTTAATGAGATCGGCAGACTGATAAAAAAACTAATTGAAGATGAAGGATACTTTGCCGCTGAATTTAACACTATTGCAATAGATGACGGAATAGCCATGGGACATGACGGAATGCTCTATTCGCTTCCTTCAAGGGAAATAATAGCCGACAGCGTTGAGTATATGTGCAATGCCCATAAAGTTGATGCAATGATATGTATGCCAAACTGCGATAAGATTGTTCCCGGAATGCTCATGGCAGCTATGAGGCTTAATATACCGACAATCTTTATTTCCGGCGGACCAATGGAGGCAGGCGTACATGAAGGTAAAAAATATGACCTCATTGATACTATGGTAATGAGCGCAGACTCTTCGGTTTCCGACGAATTTATAGAGAAGTTAGAAAGATCGGCATGCCCTACATGCGGTTCATGCTCAGGGATGTTTACCGCTAATTCAATGAATTCTCTTACAGAAGCGCTCGGCATGGCTCTGCCCGGGAACGGTACCGTTGTAGCTACACATGTCAACAGAAAAAAGATGGCCGAATCTGCAGTAAAATGTATAATCAACATAACAAAAGAATACTACGAAAAAGAAAACAGATCGGTTTTACCGAGATCAATCGCTTCAAGGGATTCATTTCTTAATGCAATGTCTCTTGATATTGCAATGGGCGGATCGTCCAATACGGTACTTCATCTCCTTGCAATTGCAGATGCAGCTGAGGTAGATTTTACTATGAGCGATATAGATATGCTTTCACGCAAAATTCCCAATCTGTGCAAGGTTGCTCCCAGCTCAAACTATCACATGGAGGATGTCAATAGAGCCGGAGGTATAATGTCAATAATGGGAGAACTCGACCGCGCAGGATTGCTCAATGTAAATGTACCAAGGGTGGACTCTCAGTCGCTTAAAGAGACTCTCGATAAATATGATATTATGAGAAAGAGCGTAATCCCTGAGGCTCTGTCATTATATAAAAGCGCCCCGGGCAGGAGCGGGAGAAACTTAAAATTTGCATCTCAGGAAAAATATTACGACGAGCTTGATACGAACAGAGAAACAGGTTGTATAAGAAATATTAAGCACTGCTATAATATTGACGGCGGACTTGCAGTTCTTTCAGGTAATATTGCTGCAAACGGATGTATTGTTAAGACTGCCGGAGTTGATGAATCTCTCTTTAAATTTTCAGGTCCGGCAAAGGTTTACTCATCGCAGGAGGCTGCAAGCGACGCCATACTTGGAGGAGAGATAAAGGCAGGAGATGTTGTTGTAATACGCTATGAAGGTCCAAAGGGGGGACCGGGTATGCAGGAGATGCTATATCCGACATCGTATATAAAATCTATGCATCTTGGCAAAGAGTGCGCGCTTATAACAGATGGAAGATTTTCAGGCGGCACAGCAGGATTATCAATCGGTCATATATCGCCCGAAGCTGCTGCAGGAGGAAACATCGCCTTAGTACAAAACGGCGATATTATAGAGATAAATATTCCCGAAAGAAAAATCAACATGTTAGTTGATGAAAGTGAAATCTCCGAAAGACGGGATAAAGAAGAATCTAAAGGCAAACATGCATTTAAACCGGATGGCAGGGATAGAAAAATTTCAAATGCTCTTAAAGTTTATGCGCTCCTTGCATCATCGGCAGATAAGGGCGGAGTGAGGAAGCTGCCGGAGGATGGGTGAGCGCCGTCAATTTTCTTCATATTCAATCGTTTTCTAATTAAAAAACTCTCCCATCAAAAACAACGGCACGTTCGTCATCCACGGTTCTTTTCTGTAATCTGAAAGCGAAGCGCGAATGGCATTTTGAGGTTTGAATTCTTCAAGAAAAAAATATTGCTTATAGCATTTTTTACACGAAAAAAATGATGATTTTTACATTTTTTACAGCGAAAAAGGTATTGTGTTGCTTACATCTTCATCTTACTATAAATTTTTTTGCAAAGATACTTGACAAAAGTATAGTAAATGTATATAATATAAGAAAGCGGGAAAGCTGATAAATTATAAGAAAAGGGGAGCTGGAAATAAGTGGCAAACAGTAAATTATCGCAGGCGAAAAATGCTAAAAATGATGAGTTTTATACACAGTGGGCAGACATCGAAAAAGAAGTCCAAGCGTATTTAGAATTTGACCCCGACGTCTTCCGTGGCAAAACAATTCTATGCCCTTGCGATGACCCTTATGAAAGTAACTTCTTTAAATATTTTGCTTTGCGTTTTCACAGTTTTAAACTAAAAAAACTTATTGCTACCTGTTATGTAGGTTCTCCAATTGCCAACACGCAACTGTCTTTATTTCCAGATGAAAGCGAGGAAAATAAAACTACCAGAAAGCCGCATAAAATTGAAATCACTGAAATCCCGGACATGAATAAAGATGGAGCGGTAGATTTAGCCGATGTTGAATTGCTCCTTGCCAGCGATAGAAATCATTTAACCCGTTTACAAGGCGATGGGGATTTTAGAAGCGAAGAGATAAAAAAATTGAGGGATGAAGCCGATATGATCATCACCAACCCGCCGTTTTCGCTTTTTCGTGAATTTTTGGAATGGATAATTGAGGCGGGAAAAAAATTTCT
>WRGT01000069.1 GCA_009787025.1 Spirochaetota bacterium | reverse complement strand
AAGTTCTCCCGATAAAACAGTGCAAACTCGGCGTGGCGATCCAGTAGGATAAATTAAGACTCTGGATTGCCACGCGCAGGTTACTCAATCTATACTTAACCGGGCTGAAGCGCTCGCAATGACATAGAAAACATATAGCTAATTACTTTTAGAGCGGTAATGACATCCGACAGATTTGGTATTTCTCAGAGCCGCTGCAACAATCAGTGATGAACAGACAACGGAATTTCTTAGCTCTATAATATCTTTGTGCAGCTTGGCGCTCTTATAAAATCTCATTATCCTGTGAGAATAGTAATCAAGATCAGCCTCTGCGCGTCTAAGCCCTTTTTCGGTTCTTATAATCCCGGCATAGTTCCACATGGTAAGTTGAATAGCCTTTATATCCTGGTCAATCAGCAGAGGATCAAACTCTTCAATATCGGACGGTATCTCCCAGTCCGGAATACTGCTGAAACGCTTTGTATTTATTCTATATTTTTTTTGTATAATATCTTCAGCTGTTGATTTACCCCACAGAAGACCTTCTAACAGAGATGTTGATGCAAGTCTATTCGCTCCATGCAGTCCGGTACAGGCTGCTTCGCCTATCGCATAGAGATTTTTAAGAGAGCTTCTTCCTTTTATGTCTGCCTTTATACCTCCGCAAAAATAGTGGGCTGCCGGAACAATGGGAATAGGTTCTTTTGTAATATCAATTCCGCCGTCTTTACATGTTGAGTATATTTTTGAGAAACGTTTTTCAAGAGGTATGGAACCCTCGTAGTAGTTTGCTATATCAAGAAACATATACTCTTTACCGGTCTTCGACATTCTATCATAAATTGAACGCGCTACAACATCTCTTGGAGCAAGATCGCCCATCTCGGAATATTCATACATAAACTCATGATCTTTATGATCCTTTAGGCGCGCTCCTTCTCCCCTCAATGATTCGGAAATCAAAAATCTTTTAATATCCCTATGGAACAGGGATGTAGGATGAAATTGAACAAATTCGGCATTGATAATATCAGCTCCGGCTCTATACGCCATACTTATACCGTCACCTGTTGCAGAGACCGGATTAGTTGAGTGATAATATAGATTTCCTATTCCGCCTGTTGCAAGGACTACATTTTGAGCGAAGAATGTTTCAGGGTAATCTTTCTTATTGTTTAAGGCATATATCCCCATGACCTCTCTTTCCTTGTAGAGCTCCTGAGTATTTCTTGAATGGTGATTGTTTGTAATCAGGTCAATGGCAGTATAATCTACAAGAAACTTAACTCCGATCTTCTTGGCATAATCTATAAGTGATTCCTCAATTTTATCTCCCGTATGATCTTCAAAATGCACTATGCGTTTAACACTGTGAGCCGCTTCTTCGGTATAGTCAATATCCCCTTTGCTTGATTTGCTGAACTCTATCCCCACATCATTAACTAAAAAGTCAAAGACCAATGGCGGACCATATTTTACAAAATACTCTACCGCATCGATCCTGTTATAAGAACATCCTGCATTGAGTATATCCTCTCTAAGAAGATTGGCAGAGTCATCATCCTTTGAGGCTACAATTCCGCCTTGCGCATGAAACGTATTGCTATCAGATATATGACTCTCCTTTGTCATTGATACAACATTAAGTCCGGCTTTCTTCAAATAGATTGCGCATGTAAGCCCTGCTATACCTGTTCCTACTATTACAACATCAAATTGATGCCTCATGATTTTCTCCATGGTTACGTTCTTGTGTCATTTTAAATACATTCGTTTAGCCAAATACCGGTTAGGGACGACTCCTACGTTTCAACAATTTCTATCATTCTGTTAAGAGCAATTTTTGCATTTCCCTTTAATCTGTCATCAACAAAGACTTCATTTTTAAGGTCCCCTTTGCCGCCAATATAATCTTCTACGGATTTTATTATTTCAGCAGTATTTCTTAGATTTATTTTCATCATATTACTGCACGGAGACTGCTTAAGCGGAAGTATTGTTTTCTTTGGGAATGTGTTTGCGATTCTATTAACAAAAGTAGTTTCGGTTCCTATAATCCATGTAGAACCATCTTCCGATTTCGCTACATTGTCAAAAATTTCCTGAGTAGATCCCGATATGTCTGCCAAAGAAGCGACACTCCTTTTCGTTTCGGGATGAACAATGATTTTTGATGCGGGATATTTCTTCCTCATTGAAATAATATCCTCATCGTTAAATTCCTGATGTACGGGACAGAACCCATCCCATAGAAACATCCTGCCGTTCTTTATATCTTTATTATCTTCAAGGGAGAGGTCCGTCATTACTTTAACGATTTGCGATTCGTCAATACTTAGTTTGACAGCGGTATTCATTCCCAGATGATAATCGGGAAAGAAGAAGATACTCTTTCCTTTATCAAGAAAATGTTGTACTATCTTTCCCGCATTTGAACTTGTGCATACTGTTCCGCTCATGCGTCCGCAAAAATTTTTTGAATCTGCATATGAATTCATATATACTAAAGGGATGATTTCTCTGCCGCACTCTTTGCTTAATCTCTCAACAACTTTTTCCGCAGTCTCTTCATCTATCATATCAGCCATGGGACATCCCGCGTCAGGTACAGGGTGCAGTATATGTTGATTTTTTGAAGCCAATATTTTTGCGCCGTCTGCCATAAATCTCACTCCGCAGAATACAATGAATTCGGCATTGCTCCTGCTGACGTCAACTGCAAGCTTATACGAGTCGCCTGTAATGTCTGCAATCTCTATTATATCTCTAGCGATATAGTGATGCGCCGGAATCAGGAGTTTATCGCCGAGTCTCTTTTTAGCATCAACTATATATTCTTTTAACATATCATCACTGTAGTTGCTGAAATCCATTATATACTCCGCCTTTAGTCTTTGATTTCTTTTAGGCTGAAATCGAATGCCTTTACCGAATTTGTAAGCTCCCCGAATGAGATAAAATCAACGCCTGTCAGGGATACGTCATGTATTCTCTGCAAATTCATATTGCCTGAGGCTTCGGTTTCTATTCTGCCTCCGATATAATCAACAGCTTCTTTCATGTCACTATTGCTCATATTATCAAGCATTATTCTGTCAACATTACATTTTACAGCTTCTTTTACTTCGTCAATATTCCGCGCTTCAACCTCTATCTTGTATTTATTACCCCATTTGGCTTTGACCTTTTCAACTGCAGATGTGATTCCGCCTGCGCAGTCACTGTGATTATCCTTAATGAGTATAGCATCATAAAGTCCCATCCTGTGATTTTTTCCGCCGCCGCACTGGACTGCATATTTTTGCAGCTCTCTGTATCCGGGAAGCGTTTTTCTTGTATCAAGAATGGTCGTTCTTCCGTTGGATTCTTTTACAAACAGAGCGGTCTTTGTTGCAATGCCCGAAAGGTGCGATATAAAATTGAGCGCTGTTCTTTCGCCTTTTAATATGGATATTACCGGACCTGAGACGTCACCTATAATATCGCCCTTATTTATTGCATCTTTGTCATTAAAGAATTTTTTTACTGTTATTTTATTGTCAACATATTTCATTACGGCAATGAATATGTCTATTCCGCACAGCACTCCGCTGTCTTTTGCAATGAGTTTATATGAGTATAATTCGTCGCTAAAGATTGCTTCGGACGTTATATCTCCAATATTAAGCGTGTCTTCATAAAGCGCCGTTTCTATGAGTTGATTTAGATTATTAAAATTATTCATAACAACTAACTGTAAATTTTCTCTAAAATAGTATTTAAATAATTCAAAGAAGAGATTCTTTAAATTAGCTTAATAGATATGTAAAACAGATTCAGGTCAAGTATTTTTATGTTTGCTTATTTTTTCCCCCACACGAATAAAAATCTACTTGCTTTAACCTGTGAGACCTGCGTGTTTGACAGTAGAGGCAAAAAATTTTTTGTCCCTACTGTCAAACACCAAAAAATTATTACAATTATAATACAGAGATTTTTATAGAGAAAGTAAACAATATGTTCCTTAAATCAATAGAGATGTTTGGATTTAAATCCTTTGCAGACAAGACTCAAGTTGACTTTGAGTCGGGAATTACTGCAGTAGTCGGACCAAACGGCTGCGGTAAATCAAATATAGTTGATGCGGTAAAATGGGTTCTTGGCGAAAAACAGGCAAAGAATATACGCGGGCAGACAATGGAAGATATTATCTTTTCGGGAACAGATCAGAGAAAAGCCCTTTCACTTGCAGAGGTCGCATTAACTATAGACAACAGTAACAGGATACTCGATTTTGATTCCGACAGCGTAACTGTCGGCAGGCGTATTTTTAGAGACGGTGAATCGGAGTACCTCATAAACAGATCCCCTGTCAGGCTTAAAGATATAGATAAGCTCTTTATGGATACAGGTATAGGGAAATCAGCCTATTCTGTTCTTGAGCAGGGTAAGATAGATCTTATTCTTTCTACAAAGGCAGAGGACAGAAGGTACCTTTTTGAAGAGGCTGCCGGAATATCCAGATATAAAATGCAGAAAAGGGAATCCTTAAAGAAACTGCAAGACACAGGAGAGAACATAAACAGACTAAACGATATAATTAAGGAAATAGAGAGAGAAAAAGAGCTGAAGTCAAAACAGGCTGAGAAGACAAAGGAGTTCCTTAATCTGAAAGGGAAGGCTTCGGATATTGATATAAAGCTTAATGTTTTAAAGTTTAAAGATATTGCTAAGAGATTTGATAAGAATCATGTTGAGATAGAAAAGTTAAAGCAGGAGAAAGAGAAGATAGCTGCAAGAGTCGCAGTAACATCATCTGAAAATGAAAAAGATGAAAAGAGAAAAAACGACCTTCAGTATGAGCTGTTTGAGATTGAGAAAAAGCTTGATACATACAGAGTGAGAAGAGAAACCATAGATATATCCGCAAAAAAGAACAGACAGTTGGCGGATGAACACTTGGCGAGAAAAAGCAGCATTTTAAAAAAGCTCGAAGAGAGAGGTTCAAGCCGTGAACGTCTTCTTGCTGAAAAGAAAAAGAATGAAGAGACTGTGATTGTTCTTAAAGACAAGATAAACGAAGATAAAAGTAAACTCTTGGAATTTTTTAACGGCAGAAAAAAGAAAATTGATTCGATACACGGCTCCAGAGATAAGATTGAGGATAATAATAAAAGGATAAAGGATAATGAAAATTCTTTAAAGAAATTGCGTGAATCTATAGAGGTTGTAATCAAAAAACTTGTAGATGCTATTGAAAAGAGAAAACTTGAACTTGAAAATTCCGAGCTGGAAAGGGTAGAGGTAAAGCGTGTTATAGAAAATGAACTGAATGCAATAGAAGCGAATTTAAACAGCGCTATTGATGAACTGAAGATAAATTCTTTTGACAGCGCAAGAGGATTTCTTGAAAAGATAAATATCAAATATTTAAAAGACAGTATTGATAAGTTTGAAAGCTATGAGGACGGGTTCAGGTCTATACTTTTTGATAAGACAGGAATACATGCAGATAAAGAGAAGCTTGATAAGCAGATACGTGAAGCGGTTCTTAAGACAGATGAACTAAAGGCGGATAACGGACTTCTTGACGAGTTTATACATAGCGAACAGCAGGAGTTGGAGAATATAAACTCTATGATAACAAGGATTGAAAAAGACATAGCTAAGTATGAAAATGATTGTGATTGGATTGAGAAGCAGTTATCATCTTTAATATATCAGATTGATGATATTAAAAAACAGATAGATAATTTTAACGAAGAGATAGTCGTAACAGATAAAGTAATTGATGAAATTAATAGAGAGATAAAAGAATCGGAAGACAGGCTGATTCAGTTTAATGAAAAGAGTGAAGCCTTGAAAGCAAGCATAGCCGAACTTGTTGCCAAAAGAGGCGAAATTGAAAGTAACATAATAAACCGTAAAACAGAATCAAAAAAGGATGAAGAGGAATTTACAAAGATTCTTGATAAAATCAATGCTATGGAGAGAACGGAGGTCGAACTATCTTTTAAAAGAGACTCAATTCAAGATTATCTTTGGATAGAGTATGAGAAAAAGGTTAAAGACTTGGATGATTTGAAAATAAATGATACAATGGCGAACGATTTGCAAGAGGAGATGCAGGAGCTGAGAAAAAAGATACAGGAATTGGGACCAATCAATAATCTTGCAATTGAAGAGTTTCGTGATTTGAAAAAGAGATTTGAATACTATATTGACCAAAAGGCGGATATAGAAAAGGCGAGGCAGGATATTATAGATGTTATTGAGGATATTAATAAAACCTCTATAGATCTTTTTATGAATACATTTAATGATATTCAGAAGAATTTTTCAGATGTATTTAAAAGACTTTTTGAGGGCGGCGAAGCTTTTCTTGAAATGATTGATACGGCAAATGTATTGGACAGCGGTATTGATATTATGGTAAGACCTCCGGGGAAAAAGTTTAAGAATATCAATCTGTTATCAGGCGGCGAGAGAGCTTTAACAGCCATAGCCCTTTTATTTGCAACATATATGGTTAAGCCGTCTCCGTTCTGTTTTCTTGATGAGATAGATGCTCCCCTTGATGAACAGAATATTGGGAAATTTGTTAAGATGCTGAGAGAGTTTGCTAAGGGTACGCAGTTTATTATAGTAACGCATAATAAGAAGACTATGAATATATGCGAATCAATCTATGGAATTACAATGGAAGAGCCGGGTGTTTCTAAGCTGATTTCATTAAAGATTGAGAGAGTAGAGTGATGGAGCCCGTAAGGGCACAAAATTTTGTGCCCCAACCGTTAAAAATTTATTACACTTGGTATTTTATCAGAATTTTCTAACAGGCTAAGGTTGTCGCAGGTTAAAGTATCATTAACACCCCAGTAAACATTAAGAAATCCTTTACTGTGATATTCTCTAATAAAATTGACCATCAAGTCTTCATATCTTTCTTCGTCAGAAATATCCAGAGAATCAATACCAACTAAAATGTCATCACCAATCATATCAACTTCAATATAAACTTCAGGATACATGGATTTTACAATATTTATATGTTTTATAATCAGTTGCTTTAGCTTTTTATTCATAAGTTTATCCTTATATATTGTATTTTTTTAATTCATTAATAAACATTTCAGTTCTTTTTAATGCCTTTTTCAGAGTTTTTTTACTAATGACGGTATCTTTATAATCACTTTCAAGTCTCCAATAATAGAGTTTATTGAAAGTTGTGTACATATAATTTATAAACCTTAAATCATTTTGCCCGTTAAATCCGTTATTTAACAAAAAATATTCTAATGCTATACTTATGCTGCCGTGCGCATAATCCCTTTGCTTTTTGGCTCTAGGCTCATTTCTTTTAAACTTTTTATAATCGAAACAATTTTTTTCAAGCAAATATTTTGTTGCCTGAAAAATTGCATAATATGCCCTTGAAACTCCTGCCGAGAAAAAGTTTTCATCTTCCTTTTCCAGGCATAGCTTTGCAATTTCCAGATTTGCTTCTGATTTTTTATTCAGCATATAATTAACTCTGTGTTTATAATATTTTAACTTAATTAATTATATAAACGCTCGTAGTTGGCTTTTTTTAAAATTTTTTTTGCCAAAGACTTTTTTAATCAAAAATTGTTTCGTCATGAAATATGTGAGGTTAGGGGTCAGAGCCTCCGAACTTGAGGAGTCCCTTACTGAAATCTACGAAATAAAGCAGGAAGAAAAAAGACATCTCGCTTCAATCCGTAAAACTGGAAAACTCAGATTGCCTGCATGAAAATACTTGACAAATTGAAATAGCGCTTATATAATGGTTATAGGAGTTATAAATATAGAAATATAGACACAATGGAAGGTGTAAAATGAAAATAACTGCAGATAGTATACTTGGTTCAGCCCAAAATATCAATAATAAAAAGAAATCCGACGAAAAAGAACTTAAACAGGATAGCGTAAATTCAAAAAATGATTCAATCAGTATCAAAAATGCCATAAATTCAAGAATTGAAACTATCGAAAAAGAAGTAAAAGAGATTCAAACATCACTTACAAAAAACCAAATGATAAGCAGAGGTCTTGATAGACTCTTATCTGTCTCTAATCCTGCTGCATTAGATACTATAATGAACGAAACCCTGTTTAATAATAACAGAATATTAAAGGATTTTGTCGGACCGCAATTAACGGCAGATGCATTTAAGTTAAAAAAGAATGAAATAGATGTTCTTATTTCAAGTAATTTAACATCTTTGACTAAGATTCAGGTAGAGATGGATAATATTGCCGCATCGAATGTTATTTCAAATAATATTATTTCAAATAAAAAGATAGAAAGTCTAATGGTCGGAATTAATGATACTTTAAAAAATACGAACCTTGGGATTGAAAATATTTCTAACCTTGATGCTGAAAAGGTAATGAGGCTGATAAAATAGCCGAATTTTCGATGTTGTCTGATAAGTATTAAATATATTGAGATATTTACATTTTTTCTATGTCATTGCGAGCGCTTCAGCCATGCTTGAGTACAGATTGTGTAACCTGCGCGTGGCAATCCAGGGTCTTAATTTATCCTGCTGGATTGTATTCCACTGGATCGCCACGCCGAGTTTACATTGTTCTAACTGATGAACTTAAAACTCGGCTCGCGATGACGTAGAAGGAGATGCTTATAAATTACAAAATTGCTATAATAATACAACTTTTTATAATTCTATCAGTACTCCCCGTATCTCCGCAGAATACGGCTGAAAGTGATACCATTGTTATTAATAGTATAAATATTAATAATGGAGGGGATGGCATTGCAGCTGAGATTATAGATTATAAATATGCAGCAAATTGGGCGTATAACACAGGTCTTACTCTTCTGTCGGATTCTCCGCCTGTAATAGATAATAAGGGTTTTTTTATAAAACAATTTGAAGTAGAAATACCTGTTAGCGGATATAAAAGAGATCTTTTTTACAGGGCGTATTTTGATTTTTTTCGCTACAAAGAGAAAAAACTCCCCTTTGACTCTAAGCTTAAGATCTATGTTAAAGACATATATGACAACACAAAACTTGTAGCAACAGCAGATACAAGTTGTTTGACAGGCAATAAATTGTTTGAAGTAGATATTCCTTATGACCTGTCCTATCCGGGTAAGTTTTATATTGTTATACGTGAGTATGCGCAGAAAGCTGAAAATTGGGGTATATGGGATATAATTGTTACCTCAAGAAAAATCACAGAATTAGATGGAAATTTTATAAAATCACTGTTAAAAAATGAAGAAACAAAATTGAAAATATCTAACTAAACTTTTAAAATTTTTTTGACAAATAATAACCCTGCTTTTTTGTTATTTTTATATTTACTATTTGATGGAATTTTGGCATAAAATACAAAATCATCATATTGAAGGATGGTAATAAAATGGGAGACGATTTTATTGAAAAAGATTTAAATGATGAAGTGTATGAAGATGATTACTATGAGGAAAATTATAATGAAGAGGAGTTAATGGACTCCGACGATTTTCTTGATGAAGATGACGAACTGTATTCCGAATCCGACGAGAGAAAAGTCCATATAAGCTACGCATGTGAGGATTGCGATTACAGGTGGGATGATGTTCTTGTTAAGAAAAGGCATGATTTTGAAGATGACGATATGGAAAGGGATATTATCTGCCCAATGTGCGGCTCTATTAATATTACTTTGATATGAAAGATAGAAAGATTGTTATTAAGGGAGCTAAAGAGCACAATTTAAAAAATATTTCACTTGAGATACCGCGTGATAAGCTTACTGTTATAACCGGACTTTCCGGCTCAGGGAAATCGTCTCTTGCTTTTGATACTATTTATGCCGAGGGACAGAGAAGATATGTTGAATCTCTGTCTGCTTATGCAAGACAGTTCCTTGGTTTAATGGAGAAGCCTAATGTTGATTTTATTGACGGTCTCTCCCCTGCCATATCTATTGAACAAAAGACTACGCATAGAAATCCGCGATCTACAGTCGGTACTGTTACGGAGATATATGATTACTTCCGCCTTCTCTATGCCAGAATAGGTATTCCATACTGTCATAAATGCGGTAAGAAAATATCCTCACAATCTGTCGATCAGATAGTTGAATCTATACTTACGTTTAAGAAAAATTCCAAGTGTCAGATACTTGCGCCCATAGTAAGAGGGAAAAAAGGCGAACATGTTGACAGCATAGATCAGGTTAAAAAGAACGGTTTTGTGAGGCTTAGGATTGATGGAGAATTTAAAACCGTTGATGATGATATTGTTTTAGAAAAGAATAAGAAACATACAATAGATGTAGTTGTAGACAGGATTGTTATTAAGGACGGGATAAGATCCAGATTGGCAGAATCTATTGAGACTGCAATTGATCTCAGTGAGGGTTTAATTATAGCTCTTGTAGATGATGACGAACACATATTTTCAACGCAACTCTCCTGCGCCGATTGCGGTATTTCCATTCCTGAACTCTCTCCGAGGATGTTCTCTTTTAACAGCCCATACGGCGCCTGTCCCGAATGTGACGGTCTTGGTTATATTATGCAGTTTGATCCCGAACGGATTGTATCCGACCCAGAGAAATCTCTTAACGACGGAGTTTTGGAAGTGTGGGGTAAAAGTACAAGCTACTGGTACCTTGAAACGATTCAGGCTCTTGCGAAAAGTTTAAAATTTAATCCTGATACTCCCTGGAAGAACCTTTCCGAAAATGTCAAAAAAGTAATACTGTACGGTACAGGCAGAAATAAGGTGGACTATGATATAAAGCGCAGTGAAGCGGAGTTCAAATTTTCAAGATCATTTGAAGGCGTGCTGCCGAATCTTGAAAGAAGGTATAAGGAGACAAATTCCGAAGAGATGCGCATGTGGATGGAGAGATACATGTCTAACAATGTGTGCACTGCCTGCGGCGGCAAAAGGTTAAAGCCTGAGATTTTGGCAGTAAAGGTTGCAGGCAAGGGAATAAACGATATATCTTCAATGTCTATAAAAGAATCGCTTGAGTTTTTCAATTCAATTAAACTAAACAGCACAGAGCAAAAGATTGCAGAGCAGATACTCAAGGAGATTAAGGCGAGGCTGAAATTCCTTATTGATGTTGGGATTGATTATCTCACTTTGGAAAGAGCTGCCGGTACGCTTTCAGGGGGAGAATCTCAGCGGATCAGGCTGGCTACTCAGATAGGGGCTGCGCTTACTGGCGTACTCTATGTTTTAGATGAACCGAGCATAGGTCTTCATCAGAGGGATAACGAGAGATTGATGAAGACATTAAAGCATCTCCGCGATATAGGGAATACCGTATTGGTTGTTGAGCATGATGAGGAAACAATCATGGAAGCGGATTATGTTGTTGACCTTGGACCAGGCGCAGGCGTAAACGGCGGGTATATTGTAGCTATGGGTACGCCTGAGGATATTAAGGAGTCTCCTAAGTCTATTACAGGGAATTATCTCTCAGGTAAAAAAACAATACCTGTTCCTAAAGATAGACGGAAAGCTGAAAAGTTTATAACAGTTAAAGGCGCGGCTGAAAATAATTTAAAGAAGATAGACGTAAGTTTTCCGTTAGGTCTTTTTACGGCAGTTACCGGAGTTTCGGGATCGGGGAAGTCGTCTCTTATTATAGAAATTTTATATAAAGCACTGTCATCTCTTGTAATGAAGTCTAAGGAATACCCCGGCGCATTTGATGAGATATACGGCATTGAATATATTGATAAGGTAATTGATATAGACCAATCGCCGATAGGCAGAACTCCAAGATCAAATCCTGCAACATATACGGGTCTTTTTACTCCAATACGTGATCTCTATACAAAACTTCCCGAATCAAGGGTGCGCGGGTATAAGGCAGGGAGATTTTCATTTAATGTTCCCGGCGGGAGATGTGAATCCTGCGAGGGGGACGGAGTAAAAAAAATAGAGATGCATTTTTTGCCCGACGTATATATTACATGCGATGTATGCAAGGGTAAGAGATATAACCATGAAACGCTTGAAGTGAGATTTAAAGGGAAGAATATTTTTGAAGTCCTTGATATGACTGTTGATGAGGCTATTCCGTTTTTTGACAGCATACCATCTGTAAATTCAAAGCTGGAAACATTGCAAAGGGTGGGACTGGGATATATTAAGCTTGGTCAGCCTGCAACAACACTTTCAGGGGGGGAGGCGCAGAGGATTAAACTTGCAACAGAGCTCTCAAAAAAGGGTACCGGAAAGACTGTATATATACTTGATGAGCCTACTACGGGACTTCACTTTGATGATATTAGAAAACTCATAGAAGTTCTAAACTCGCTTGTAGATAAAGGTAACAGCGTAATAGTTATTGAACACAATCTCGATGTAATAAAGACAGCCGATTATATAATTGATCTTGGTCCTGAGGGAGGTGATGCAGGCGGAAGGCTCATAGGGACAGGCACTCCCGAGCAGTTGACTAAAATCGGATCATCATACACTGGTCAGTTTCTTGCAAAGATGTTCAAAAAGAGTGTTTAATAATAGATGTTATTATAAGAAAAAAAGCACTAAAGTTACCATTATCTATGTTTATTTAATAAAAATTTTATTATTATCATAAAAAAATATTTTATTATAAAAAAGTAGTAGTATTTTTATAATAAAAGTTTATAATCGTATTGATTATTAATTATTTTTATTTGTTAAGTTTTAAAATCTTATTTAAATTTTCATGTAAAAAATTTTTATAAATAAAAGGTGAGTGTTATGAATGGAAAAAGCGGCGTAATCGCAAATGATGTAAAAAAAGTTGTAGATGATACAATTAAGCATGTAGGTAAAGATATTTGTCTTGGTATGACTCTTGGTTTAGGGAAATCTGCTTTTGTAGCAAATGAATTGTATAGAAGGGCAAAAGAAGATCCGGAGATGAAGTTAACAATAGTAACCGCTATACCTCTTGAAAAGCCTAAAGGGAACAGCGAAATAGAGAGAAGATTTTTAAGACCTATAGCAGAAAGGCTCTTTGACGGTGTTCCGGAATTTGATTTTATGTTCGATCTGCGCGCAAATACGTTGCCAAAGAATGTTAACGTACATGAATTTTTCGGAAAAGCGGGCGCTAATATGAATAGTCAGCATTGGCAGATGCATCACTTTTCATCAAACTACACTAACTGCGCTCGTGATGCCATAATGTACGGATTTAATGTTATGGCTCAGGAGCTCTCGGTTAAGAAGATAAACGGGAAGACCGTGTATTCAATGGCTTCTAACACTGATATATGGATAGAAGCCCTTGAAACGCTTAAAAAAATGAGAGCTAACGGGAAGAAGGTTGCTATAATAGCCGAAGCTAATGAAAAAATGCCGTTTATGTATGGCGACGCTATTGTAGATAAAAATGAATATGACGTGATACTCCAAGGTGAGCAGTTTAATAATAAGCTGTTCGGCGCTCCCAAGGATGCTGTAGCTTTGACCGATCACATGATAGGGTTAAATGTCAGTTCTCTGATTAAAGACGGAGGAACAATACAGGTAGGTATAGGAGCGCTTGGTGATGCCATTGGTTACGGGCTTATACTCAGAAATGAGAATAATG
The DNA here is from genome assembly GCA_009787025.1 of Spirochaetota bacterium. Classification (GTDB taxonomy): domain Bacteria; phylum Spirochaetota; class UBA4802; order UBA4802; family UBA5550; genus WRGT01. Next base: position 36,575 of record WRGT01000069.1, on the reverse strand, counting down.
AAGTGTACAATGAGGTTCTTGAAAAAGCCGGTGTACTTGCAAGGTATGGCGATCTTATAAGAGATTGGGGCGGTACTGGAGTCTTCAAAAAGGGATTATACGGTTCGTCCGAGATGTTTGTTGACGTATTTATGCAGATGTACAAGAGGGGTATACTTAAACGCAAGGTTTTTGAAAGTATACCGATCATGAAGTTGATCAATAGCGGGCAGCTCTCCGCAGATAAAATCCCTGTGGATATTATAGATAAGCTCCTTAAGATAGAGGCTATTCAGACAAAACTTACAGAGAAAGATTTTAAATTTTTGACTAAATTCGGAATACTAAAGAAAGGACTTAAATTTGCCAATGGAATTATTAAAGATGGTAATGTGAACTATCCCGGTGATATGACTAAAAGCGAGAATAGGACTAAGATAAGAAAGATATTGGGCAAGGAGCTTTTAGGAGGACAGGTAATACTGGGAGCCTTTTTCCTCGGACCGCAGGCTTTTTATCAGGCTCTTAATGAAATGAGTGAAGAGGAACGGAGTCAATTCGGTATGTCCGGTGTTGAGAAGGTAAATCAGTTATATGGCGGTGAGGAGCTTCGATCACTGCAGAGAAAGGACGGCAGATTTATAAATACAGGAATGAAGGCTTCTCTGCTTGGGGCGATAGCATCTGACCAGCTTGAAGACGGTAGAGTTGTGAGTGGTATCGGCGGGCAGTTTGATTTTGCATATATGTCTAATTTACTGCGTGATTCAAGGCTCATAATGATGATTAAGAGTGTAAAGGGTTCGGGCAAATCATTGAAGTCAAATATAGTTTGGAACTATGGACACTGTTCGGTCCCCAGACATTTAAGGGATATTGTTGTTACAGAGTATGGTATAGCGGATGTGAAGGGCAAACCTGACAGATATATTATTCAAGAGATGTTAAATATTGCGGATTCAAGATTTCAGCCTCAGCTGCTGAAACAGGCAAAGGATGCTAAGAAGATACCAAAGGACTATGAGATACCTGAGCAGTATCGTCACAATTATCCTGACAAGATTATTAGTCTGTTAAAACCTTATCAGAGCAAGGGATTTTTTCAATCATTCCCATTTGGAACAGATTTGACTCAGCAGGAGATAATTCTCGGAGGTTCGTTGAAGGGAATGAAGGCTTTAGCAAGCGGATCGACCTTAAAGTTTGCGCGTGGTGTTTTCTTTGAATTATTAAGACCCATACCTAAATCTGCCGCACCATTTTTAGAGAGGATGAATTTTTCAAAAGTATCATCCCTGAAAGAAAGGGTTATGCGTAAGCTGATTGTATTTGCCCTAAGGAATAATAAGGCGATTTAATATTTTTTTATAAGTACAGGGGCGGATATTATCCGCCCCTATAGAGCTCTATTTTATATGCCTGCCTATTTATGATCGTTGTAATATATCTTTTTTAAAAAAAGTTGTTGATGAAAATTGTTTTATGATATAATCTATTTATAAATAGATAGAAATTCTGTTTTGTCTAATGTTTGTGTAAAAAATTTTTATAAATATTCAGGTAGGTATTATGCTTATAAATGGAAAAAACAATGTAATATCAGACGATGTAAAAAAGGCTGTAGATGCGATAATTAAGTATATAGGTAAAGATATTCAGTTGGGGATGACTCTTGGCTTAGGGAAACCTGTCTTTATAACTAATGAACTTTACAGAAGGGTTAAAGAAGATCCCGAGATGACTTTGTCAATAATAACAGCTTTACCTCTTGAAAAGCCTAAGGGGAACAGCGATCTAGAGAGAAGATTTTTAAAACCTATATCAGAGAGGCTTTTCGACGGTGTTCCTGAATTTGATTTTATGTTAGATATTCGCGCAGGGAAATTACCAAAAAACGTTCAGATATATGAGTTTTTTGGTAAGGCTGGCGTTAATCTGCATAATCAGCATTATCAGATGAATCATCTTCCGTCAAACTATACCCACTGCTGCCGCGATGCCTTAGTAAACGGTATTAATGTTTTTGCCCAGTTGATTTCAGTTAAAAAGATAAACGGGAAGACTGTGTATTCCATGGGCTGCAACACGGATATATGCGTAGAAGGTCTTGAAGAAGTTAAAGCGCTGAAAGCAAGAGGGGAAAAGGTTCTTGCGGTAGCAGAAGCCAATACTAATTTGCCTTACATGTATGGAGACGCTGTTGTAGATAAAAACGAATATGATATAATCCTTCAGGGGGAGAAGTTTAATACCAGGATATTCGGCGCTCCTAAGGACCCCGTAGCTTTGACCGACCACATGATAGGATTAAATGTCAGTCCTCTGATAAAGGACGGGGGAACAATACAGGTAGGTATCGGAGCGCTTGGAGATGCAATTGTTTCTGGACTTATACTGCGTAATGAGAATAATCAGGTCTATAATGAAATCATTGAAAAGTGCGGCTTAACTGCAAGATATGGAGATTTGATAAAAAATCATGGGGACACCGGAGTCTTTAAAAAGGGATTATACGGTTCGTCTGAGATGTTCGTTGACGCGTTTATGCAGATGTACAAGAGCGGAATACTCAAGCGTAAGGTTTTTGAGAGCATACCTGTCATGAAGCTGATAAATAAGGGGCAGCTCTCTGCAGATAAGATACCTGCAGATATTATAGATAAACTCCTTAAGATGGAGGCTATTTCAGACAAGCTCACAGCGAAAGATTTTAAATTCTTAACTGAATTCGGAATATTAAAAAAGGGACTTAAGTTTGTCAATGGAACTGTTAAAGACGGTAACACAAATTATCCCGGTGATATGAGTAAGAGTGAGAACAGGCTTAAGATAAGAAAGATACTTGGTAAAGAACTTCTTGGCGGCAAGGTAATACTTGGAGCTTTTTTTATCGGTCCGCAGGCTTTTTATAAGGCTCTTAATGATATGAGCGAAGAGGAGAGAAGTTTATTCGGCATGTCCGGAGTTGAGAAGGTAAATCAGTTGTATGGAGACGAAGTCTTGCGCGAACTCCAGAGAAAAGACGGCAGGTTTGTGAACACAGGGGTGAAGGCAACTCTGCTCGGAGCAATAGCATCAGACCAGCTTGAAGACGGAAGACTTATAAGCGGTATCGGCGGACAGCTTGATTTTGCATATATGGCTCATATACTGCGCGATGCAAGGCTTATAATGATGGTTAAGAGCACAAAGGGTTCGGGTAAATCATTGAGGTCAAATATAGTCTTCAGTTACGGTCACTGTTCGGTTCCCAGATATTACAGGGATATTGTTGTTACGGAGTATGGTATTGCAGATATAAAGGGCAGACCCGACAGCTATATAATTAAAGAGATGTTAAACATTGCAGATTCCAGATTCCAGCCGGAGCTGCTTGCTCAGGCAAAGAAGGCAAAGAAGATACCAAAGGATTATGAGATTCCCGAACAGTATCGTCACAACACACCAGACAAGATTGTAAAGCTATTGAAACCGTATCAGGAACAGGGATATTTTAAACCGTTCCCGTTTGGAACGGATTTGCTTCCCATAGAGATAACGCTTGGAGGTTCATTAAAGGCTATGAAGAGTCTTGTGAGCGGAGCGCCCTTAAAGTTCGTGCGGGGTGTTGCTCTTGAATTTTTAAGACCAATACCTGAATCTGCTGCAAAGTTTTTAGAGAGGATGGAGCTTGAAAAACCGTCGTCAATAAAGGAGAGGATTACTCGCAAGCTGATTGTATTTGCATTGAGGAACAATAAGGCGATTTGATTTTGCATCTCGATAATAATCTTTTCGGTTACGGATAATTTGGTCGTGAAATGATTTTTGCCATGAAGTATGGGAGATTATCAATCTCCAGCCTGCCCCTCTTTCTATTTTTTTAAAAAAGTTGTTGATGAAAATTGTTGTATAATCTATTTACTAATACAATAAAATATTTTGTCTAATTTTATATAAAAATTTTTATAGATAGAAGGTATATGTTGTGAATGGAAAAACTGGTATAATTTCAGATGATGTAAAAAAAGTTGCTGATGAGGTAATTAAGTTTGTGGGCAAAGATATTACTCTGGGCATGACTAACTGCCTGGGGAAACCTATCCTCTTTACAAATGAGTTGTATAGAAGGGCAAAAGAGGATCCGGAGATGAATTTGCGAATTGTATCCGCTATAATTTTAGAGAAGCCTAAAGGGAATAGTGATTTAGAGAGGAGACTCTTGAAGCCTATAGCAGAGAGACTTTTTGACGGCGTTCTTGAATTTGATTTTATGTTAGATATGCGCGCAGGGAAATTGCCGAAGAATGTTCAAGTACATGAACTTTACGGCAGGGCCGGCGCTCAAATGGACAATCCGCATTTTCAAATGAATCATATTCCGTCAAACTACACTCACATGTGCCGTGATGCTATATTAACCGGCATGAATGTTTATGCTCAGCTTCTCTCAGTTAAGGAGATAAACGGTAAGACAGTATATTCAATGGGTTCTAACACGGATGTATGCGTAGAAGCTATTGAGTGGGCTAATATGATGAGAGCTAAAGGAGAGAAAGTCGTTGCGATAGCTGAAGCTAATTCTAATATGCCCTATATGTATGGCGATGCTGTTGTAGATAAAGACTTATACGATGTTATCCTTCAAGGGGAGACGTTTAATACCAGACTATTCGGCGCTCCTAAGGATGGTGTGAGCTTAGCCGATCACATGATAGGATTAAATGTCAGCGCTTTGATAAAAGACGCAGGAACAATACAGGTAGGTATCGGAGCGCTTGGAGATGCGATTGTTTCGCAACTTATAATGAGAAATGAAAATAATCAGGTGTACAATGAGGTTCTTGAAAAGGCGGGTATAATTTCAAGGTATGGCGATCTTATAAGGGATTGGGGCGGCACAGGAGTCTTTAAAGAGGGATTATATGGTTCATCTGAGATGTTCATTGATTCATTTCTGCAGATGTATAAGAGAGGTATTCTAAAGCGCAAGGTTTTTGATAGCATACCTATCATGCGGTTGATCAATAATGGAGAGCTGTCTGCGGATAAGATACCTGCAGATATTATAGATAAACTCCTTAAACTGAAGGCAATTCAGCCAAAACTCACAGAGGAAGATTTTAAATTTTTGACCGAATTCGGAATATTAAAGAAGGGACTTAAGTTTGATAAAAATGCTATTAAAGACGGCAGCACAAGCTATCCGGTTGATATGGATAAACAAGAGAATAGAGTTAAGATAAGAAATATACTGGGTAAAGAGCTTCTTGGAGGTCAGGTAATACTTGGAGCTTTCTTCCTTGGACCGCAGTCCTTTTATAAGGCTCTTAACGATATGAGCGAAGAGGAGAGAATGTTATTCGGCATGTCGGGAGTTGAGAAGGTAAATCAACTGTATGGAGACGAAGTGCTTCGTGAATTGCAGAGAAAGGACGGCAGATTTATAAACACAGGAATGAAGGCTACCCTGCTTGGAGCAATAGCATCAGACCAGCTTGAAGACGGAAGGGTTGTGAGCGGTATAGGCGGGCAATTTAATTTTGCATATATGGCTCACATAATGCGCGATGCAAGGTTTATAATGCTGATTAAGAGCACAAGAGGTTCAGGCAAAACATTGAAATCAAATATACTTTTCAACTATGGTCAATGTTCTCTCCCAAGACATTTAAGGGATATTGTTGTTACAGAGTATGGTATAGCAGATATAAAGGGCAGATATGACAGCTATATAATTAAAGAGATGTTAAACATTGCAGATTCAAGATTCCAGCCGCAGCTGCTTGATCAGGCGAAGAAGGCTAAGAAGATACCAAATGATTATGAGATACCCGAAGAATATCGTAACAATACGCCTGATAAGATTACAAGTATATTAAAACCCTATCAGGATCAGGGATATTTTCAGCAATTCCCATTCGGAACAGATTTGACTAAGGAAGAAATAATTATTGGCGGTTCATTAAAGGCTATGAAGAATCTTATGACCGGATACCCGTCAAAGTTTGTAAGAGGCGCAGCGCTTGAATTTTTAAGACCAATACCTGAATCATCTGCAAAGTTTTTAGAAAGGATGGAGCTTGAAAAAGTATCGTCAATAAAGGAGAGGATTACGCGCAAGCTGGTTGTGTTTGCATTGAGGAATAATAAGGCGATTTGATTTTACAGTTCGATAATAATTTTTTCGGTTACGGATAATTTGGGTGTGAAATGATTTTTGTCATGGAGCAGGGGAGATTATCAATCTCCCGTTGCTTCGTTATTTTGTATTATAAAAATATAAGGTTTTGATTAGGTATTTAATCATCTCAATATTATTTCATTTTTAGTATTATTGTTACTTTTTGGCACTTTTTATAGACAATTTTCCACTTAGTAACAAAAAATTACAATTAATTACAAAAAATCAATATTCCCCTTGACTTGTAATGTTTCATCTGCTTAAAAAAGTCTAAATACAATAGTTAAATTTATCTTTTAAAGAATTATCAAAATAAAGATAATAAATTTTTTATATATAATGTTTAATGGAGGCGATATTATCATGAGTGAGCTTGTCAATTTTCCGCAAATTTCAGAAATCCCTGATGACCTCAGGTCGTGCATACCATTACATCAGAGGGAGTATTTAGTCAATGGCGAATTAAAATCGTGGAACGGCGAGGTGCAGGAGGTTTATTCGCCTGTCTATTTTAAATCGGGAGACTCTTACAATAACCTCATAGGCAGTTATCCGTTTATGGGAGCAAAAGAATCTTTAGAGGCTCTTGATGCCGCAGTCAACGCCTTTGACAAGGGCAAGGGCGAATGGCCTAAAATGAGCGTTGCCGGGCGTATCGATTGTATGCGTAATTTTGCATCCGAACTCAAGAAAAGACGTTCTGCAATTGTGAACTTGTTGATGTTGGAGATCGGTAAAACCAGAAAGGATTCAGAAACCGAAGTTGACAGGACGGTTGACTATATATTGGACACTATAGAGGCTTTGAAAGAATTAGACAGAAATAGTTCAAAGTTTACTATTACTCAAGGCGTAATAGCGCAGGTGCGCCGCGCTCCGCTTGGCGTTACTCTTTGCATGGGACCTTTTAATTATCCGCTAAACGAGACTTATACTACGCTCATTCCGGCGCTGATTATGGGATGCACTGTTATATTTAAGCCGCCGAAACTTGGAGTACTGCTTCACCAGCCGATACTTGAGGCGTTTCAAAAATCGTTTCCAAAAGGCGTTGTAAATACAGTCTATGGGGACGGCAAATCTGTTATCACCCCGCTTATGCAGTCCGGACAGATTGACGTTCTCGCCTTTATAGGATCAAGCCATGTTGCGGATACATTAAAAAAGCTGCACCCAAAACCGCACAGACTTCGCAGCCTGCTCGGACTTGAGGCTAAAAATCCGGCAATAATACTTCCTGACGCAGACCTTACCGTTGCTGTAAACGAATGCACGGAAGGCGCCCTTTCTTACAATGGTCAAAGGTGTACTGCGCTAAAGATAATATTTGTGCACGAATCCGTCGCGGATAAGTTTCTTGACTTGTTCAATAAAAAGATTGCTGCGTTGAAATGCGGTATGCCCTGGGATGAGGGAGTGAATATAACTCCGCTGCCCGAGGACAACAAGAGCGACTACTTAAATTCCCTTGTACAGGACGCTGTTTCAAAAGGCGCTAAAATAATCAATGACGGCGGCGGACGTTTCGATAAGTCGTTTTTCTATCCGACTGTTCTGTATCCGGTAAACCAAACGATGAAGGCGTACCATGAGGAGCAGTTTGGTCCGGTTATTCCGGTTCTGAGTTTCAAAGATATAAGCGAGCCTTTGGCATATATTGAGGACTCAAATTATGGTCAGCAGGCGAGCATATTCGGCAGTGATACGACATTTTTGTCAAATCTTTTGGATACGCTTGTCAATCAGGTATGCAGAGTAAACTTAAACAGCAAGTGCCAGCGCGGACCTGACGTTTTACCGTTTACCGGACGTAAGGATTCGGCAGAGGGAACTCTTTCCGTATCCGACGCGCTGCGCGGTTTCTCAATACGAACATTAGTTGCAGTAAAGGATACCGATTTGAACAAGCAGATAGTTTCGGATATACTTAAAGACAGAAAGTCAACTTTTCTTAATACGGACTTTATACTGTAAAGCAGCTTTTTATGATTTATATTTTTATATAAATGTATTTTTTTTAAAAATTGTGCGGTACATTAAACAATCCCGCAGGTCTGATTACATCCCTGCGGGATAAATTGAATTTGGTTTATGCTATTATTTATTGATATGAATGCCCTGCGGGCAAAAATTACGCCGTGATACATTAATATGTAAACTTTTTTAGGACGGGTCAAATCTATCTTAGTATCTCTCCACAATGAAAATTTTAAAGAAATAAAGTCTAAAGAATAACCTCTATACTTGCGTATAAAAAATACTTGCATTATCGTTTATTATTGAAGATAGTAAACAGTTAGATTGTAATAATAAAACAGATAAAGGTTCTATATATGAAACAGATAAAATTTTCTATAATTTTTGGTATAATTTGTGCGACGGTTGCAGTATCATTAAATGCTCAGTCGGTATTAAAGACAAAATCTATTTCAATATTTAAAGATGGAAAATCCTTCGTAATCAAAGAAGGCTCTGTGCCGGCTAAAGATAGGGAATATATGCTGGATAAAATTCCAAATGCTCTTATGGGGACATTCTGGTTTTCCGGTAAAAATTCATACATTAAGCAGGTAGTCAGTTCACAGCAGCAGATTGATGAACCTGTAGAGCGAAAGGCAAACAGCTTTTCGGATCTGTTGTTTGCCAACAAAGATAAAGAGATAGTGATAACGACCAATGACGGAAAGACATACAGCGGAGTTGTTGAAGATTTTGATCTGCCTGAAGAAATTAATAGCTATCTGCAATTGAAAGAGGCAGAGCTGTCGGAGTATTATGCTGCTCCTCGCGGAGGTAGTTTTGTGATATATAATCCTGCAACTCAGGTCTTTTCATTCAAAATGAATAATAAATGGATCAGCCTCTCTCCTATGGAGATTAAGTCCATTGAATTTACAACAAAGCCTGATTATATGGTAAAATCGAAAATTAAAGTAAAAAAACCTGTAATAAAAATAGAATTTGAAAAGGGCGGAAATCAAGGCTTAAATATGATGTACCTGCAGGATGGAATTTCATGGACGCCGACATATCTTCTTACATTGCTGTCGGATACTGAGGCTAACTTGAAGCTGCAGGCAGAGGTAATCAATGATGTTGAGGATATAAAAGATACGGAGATTAATTTTGTAGTCGGAACTCCGAATTTTAAATATGCAAATCAACCTGCTACATTGAATACATGGACGCAAATGGCGCAAAGATTATCCTCAAGTTCGGGTTATGATAGTAAATTTAGCAATCAAATGGTTTCCGCTAAGGTCTATAGAGAGAGCGCAGATTATGCGATGGAAGCTCCGGCATTTAATCAAAACAATGAGGCTGAAGAGAATGAGGATTTTTATCTATATAATATAAAAGATATAAATTTAGACAAGGGAGCAAGAGCGCATTTCCCTCTATTTGAATCAAAGGTTAAGATTAAACACATGTATGAATGCAGTCTGTCCACCATGAACAAGAATAGAGATAGATATGATGATGATGAAGATGAGAGTTATTCCTTTGATGCTAAGTACAACAATGTTTATCATTCCATTGAGATTTTAAACGATACTAAAAATCCCTTTACAACCGGTCCTGTAATGATTGTAAACGGCGTAACAGACAAGCCTGTTGCTCAGGATCTGTTAAAGTATGCAGGTACGGGCTTGACTACTTCAATCAAACTCACTCAGTCATCGGATATAAGAGTAGAGGATAAAGAGAAGGTAAAACAGATAAGCAATAACTATATAAAGATTGATGATTCCAAGTACAAAATTGCTACGGTACAGGGAGAGGTCGTTATTATTAATTCCAAAAACAAGGATTTGAATTTTTCGCTGAGTAAAACAGTTATAGGCAAGCTTAATTCCGTATCCGAAAAATATGTTGTTACTTCACGCATAAAAAGAAACGATGTTAATCAGTCGGAGTCTTTTAATATTAAAATGGTCTTAAAAGGGAAGGAGACAAAAAAGGTAACCTATACATATCAGATTTATGTGAGATAGGATGAAAAATTTTTTTTTGTCCATTCTCGTACTAATATTATTACTAACTGAGATTCATGGGCAGACTATAAAAAAATTGACTATCAAAGGATTAAAGATATTCACCGAAGATGAAATCTATTCTCATCTTAACCTCAAACGATTTGACGATGAAGAGATATCTATTTCACAAGTTATATATGAGATAGAAAATTTTTATAAAGAAAACGGATATAGTCTGGTTAAAGTTTACTCAACTATAGTTAAATCCGATAAAAGATATGAACTGTTTGTTGATGAGGGGAAAATAGGGAAAATCATTATTCATGATATTAATAATTATCATCTGTTAAAGTTTAAACAAATAGTAAAGATTCCTAAAAGAATTTATAATAGCGAAGTAATAAATCAAAATTTAAAAAAATTGCAAAAAGAATTTCCGAAATTTGATATTAGTGTAAATGTTTTAAAGACGCCTGACTATGAATCTAATATTCTTCAACTTGATAGAGAGTTTAAACGTATAAAAGCGTTAGGACGTTTTGATGTCAATTTTTTGACAAGATATGCAGCGCCTAATGACCTTCACTTTTTTGTTGCAGATAAAGATGATAAAGATTTTCTGTATATAAAAAATACAAAGATTGAAGTTAAATTTCATTATGCGTTTCCGTCAACAATAATACCGCAAGTTTTTTTTAATAGAGATCATACATTTTTTGAGAAAGACTATTTTAAAAGCGTTTTTTCCATAGGTTATGATTTCGTTTTTAAAGAGCTGATTAAAAAAGACCCGTCGTTTTCTAAATTCGTTCCCCATGAAATGAGTTTTGCAGAGTTTAAGTATGAATATAAGATAGGTTTAATAGATATAGAGAATGATTTCTTTGGTCCGCTCGTTAACGGCAAACTGTATCGAAGTCATACTTCAAGAGGGGATCTGGGTATTACAAGATTTGATTATTCATATGTTAGAACTGTTCTTGCGCCGGAATGGGCTATGATAAAAAATTTCAATATATATGCAGGTCTTGGCGTTGAGGAGTTATCAATTAAAAATACCATAATCGATTATCAAAAAGACAGATACTTGGAAGCTAAGGATACAACCTGTTATTCTAACTTTGCCGAGGTCCGCTTAAAATTTGATCCGATAAAAATAAATATAGGTAATAAGATAGACAGATATGTTATATTAACTTATACTAATTATTTTTATGGCAGTAAATTTAAACAGTTGGAACTAAGCAGCATTTATGAAACCGAATTTGATAATTTAAGCATACTCTCTTTAAGTTTAAAAGGATTTAAACTGTTTGGCAAGCCGGAATTTTACAGGAGTGAAGAGGTTAGTGATAAATATTTTTTAGGATTTATAGGTGAATATTATACTAATAATAAAATTGCAATTTCAAGCGAATATAGATTTTCTATTTACAGAGATTTGCTTTATATAGGCGCGTTTTTTGATTCAACTATTTTTAAACCCGAAGGCTATATAATTTCAGGGACAAAATTTGGTATAGGCTATGGTCCTACGGCAAGGCTGCTTGTTTATGATCAGTATCAATTAATAGTTTATTATGGATTTGACGTTTTATATCCGGATAAGCATAGCGGGTTTAATCTCAATATTAAGTTTTCAAGAAGATGGTAAGTTAAAATTCTCCCATCATTTTTATCTCAGTCTCAAGTTTGATTCCTGTATTGTTATAGACTCTTTCCTGTATATATTTTATAAGATTGTATATGTCGCTTGATGTAGCATCCCTGCTGTTTATTATAAAGTTAGTATGCTTTTCAGACACCTGCGCTCCTCCTGTTCTATAGCCCTTTAGTCCGCTGTCATCAATAAGTTTCCATGAAGAACAGGTTTCCGGATTCTTAAAAACCGATCCGGCTGAAGGATAATCCATTGGGTGTTTTTCCCATCTCTCCTTTATTATCGAATCTATTCTGTTTTTTATTTTTTCCTTATCATCTGATTCTGGGAGAGAAAAATATCCCCCGATAATTATATTATTTTCAGGTATTGTCATTGTTCTATAACCTGATGTTAATTCATTTATATCAACTTCATTTATTGAACCGTTATCGTTTAATAAACGGATTTTTTTTAAGATGTCGGAGAATGATCCCATATATGTACCGGCATTCATAAATATACCGCCGCCAATAGTTCCGGGTATGCCGGCTATAAATTCAATGCCGCCAAAACCTGAATTTATAGCATAACTTATGAATTGTTCTTTGCTGAGTCCTGAACCGGCATAGATATATTTATCCGAAATATTGAAACTGTTATTTGAACATGAAATTTTAATTGTGATCCCCTGAAGTCCCTTATCGCTGATTAAGAGATTGGAACCGCCGCCAATAATATGAATAGGCATATATTCATTTTTAATAATAGTTATTATATTAGCAATTGAATCTTCAGTATATGGAGTTATTAAACAATCAGCATTTCCACCGGTTTTAAATGTAGTATGATGTGAAAGCGGGGAGTTAAATTCAACCTTTCCATATTGTGAAAGTTCTTTTACGCTATTTTCTGATAATTTCCTGTCTCTATCCATTTAAGCCTGCATTATAATAAATAGTTAGATATTAATATTCATGTCAATAAAATTCATGGCTGGGCATTTAAAAAACTGGCAGTATTAGTTTAAAAAAAGAATCTCCTCTGTTTTTTAAGAGGAGATAAAGAGGAAGCAAAAATGTTAATTCAAACTACTAAATCGGTAGTTATAAAGCTATAATCTATAAAGCTTCATAAACAATAAGGATATATATCTATATTTTGTCAAATATTAATAAGCTTTTAATGATATTATTTAAATTAGTAGTAATTTTTTTTAGAAATTATAAGAATTATTTATAAAATTCTTACATTTTATTAAATATGTCTAAAAATAGTTTGTTCGTTTAATTTTTATGATTATATACCGGAAAATATTAAATATTAAGAATGATAATATATTTAAAAAATAATTGAATTGATTTTTTTATTGCCTATGAGATTTTCATCTATAAAATTGTGTGATTTATAGCCGATAATAAATTATAATTAAAAGATTGTTTAATACTGATGAAAAATAGTGAAAAAAGAACAATAATCCCCGATCTCAAAGAATTTGTAGATGAAGATGGGAAGAAATGGGTCCAGACATCAACTGATGATCTTTTTTCTATAAAAGAACTGAATGATATTCTCTCCACTGTCGAAAAAGAGAGAGAGAAGGATGAAGTAATATTTGCGCGAATCGATTTTCAGAAAGTCGATAAGGAGTTTTATGATACAGCCATTGAGCTCCAAAAGAAACTTCAAAAACAGACTAAACTTTTGCAGAAATATGTGGCAGAGACAACTGTAATAATAAACCGGAAAAACAGTAAATTAGTAGAACTGATTGAATATATTAAACAGTTACATCAATTTATAGCTCTTATGAATTCTGATCCCGAAGAGGCGGAAAAGTTGGATATATCTTCTCTGGTAATATCTCGAAGCGAAACTGCGCCTGCTATGGTTTCCGAATATGAAGAGGTTGAAGAGATAGTAATGCAAGAAGATAGCTAAAAGTTAATCTCCTAAAAAAAGTTTACATGCCCGCCATATAAGTAATTCTTCGTAAATGCTCTGCCGATTTTCATAAATGATTTAATTTAACTATTATTATTATGGAGGATAGAATGTCTTTAAAAATATATAATACTCTAAACAGGAGAATTGAAGAACTAATACCCGGAGGAGTGAAAAAGGACAACATAGAAGATTATCCGGTTGTAACAATATATACCTGCGGTCCCACAGTATATGGCTATGCCCATATAGGAAATTTCAGAACATTTGTATTTAGTGATTTTATCAGGCGTTATTTAAAATTTCGCGGCTTTAAGGTAAATCATGCAATGAATATAACTGATGTTGATGATAAAACTATAAAGGGTGCTGCCGCAAATCATGTTACCCTTGAAGAATATACTCAAAAATATACGGATATATTTTTTGAAGACCTAAGAACGCTGAATATTGAACCTGTTGAACATAATCCTAAGGCGACCGAATCTATAAAAGATATAATAGATATATTAGAAAAGATTGATGAAGCAGGAATGCTTTATGAAAAGGACGGTTCTTTATACTTTAATATTTCCAAATTTTCAGAGTATGGGAAGCTGTCCCTTCTTGATAAGAGAGAGATAAAGTCCGGCATAAGTTTTGATGCGGACGAATATGAAAAAGAGGACGTGCGGGATTTTGCCCTGTGGAAAGCTCAAAAGGAGGGCGAACCGTTTTGGGAGACTCCATACGGTCAGGGAAGACCCGGATGGCATATTGAATGCTCTGCAATGATAAGAAAAATTTTTGGGACCACCATAGATATACATATTGGCGGTGTGGATCTTATCTTCCCTCATCATGAAAATGAAATAGCTCAGAGCGAGGCTGCCTATAAAGAAAAGTTTGTGCGCTGCTGGATACATTCCGAACATCTTTTAGTTGACGGCGCAAAGATGTCAAAATCTTTGGGGAACTTTTATACTCTAAGGGATCTTCTTGCTAAGGGTTTTTCTCCGCGATCAATAAGGTATCTTTTAATGTCTGCGCACTATAAAAAACAGCTCAACTTTACGTTTGAAGGTATAAAACAGGCTGATCAGGCGCTTGAAAGGATAGATAATTTTATAGTGAGATTAATTGACAGGAAAGGAGATGGTGAAAATCTTGAAGTAAAATCGTTTACTGATAAACTGATTCATGAATTTATTGAAACAGTTGATAATGACTTAAATATCTCAGGCGGTTTGGGTGTATTCTTTGATTTTATTCATAAAATAAATTTAATGATAACCGATGATAAGATTTCAAAAAAAGATGCGGAGAATATTTTAGCAGCGCTTAAAATTCTTGATCAGGTATTTGGATTTATTTTTTTTGAGAATGAAGTTGAAGATCCGGATAAAGATAGAATAGATAAGTTAGTAGATGAAAGGATTCGGGCAAAGAAGAACAAGGATTTTTCACGCGCAGATGAGATTAGGGAGCTGCTGAAAAATGAAGGTATAATCCTTGAAGATACCAAAGACGGCACCAGATGGAAAAGAAAGAAATAATAAAAAGAAATAATAAATGGAAAAGAAAGAAATAATAATCGGCAGAAATCCCGTATTAGAATACCTTAGCAGCATAGAAGATTGTACCGGCGTTGAACTTCATCTTTCATCAACTGCACATGGAAAGATAATTGCAGATATTCAAAATATATGCAAAAGAAAAAAAGTAAAGGTTGTCATTGAAGATAAATTATTTTTTAAAGATATTAGCTCTTCATCTAAGCATCAGGGTGTTATATTATATGTTCCGATAAAGAAACAGGTTTATGACAGAACGGATTTATTAAAAAAAATTGCAGAAGAGAAGGGAGTTGTTGTTCTTTTAGATCAGATTACAGACCCTCACAATCTCGGTTCAATAATCCGTACTGCGGAGGCTTTTGGCTGCAAGGCAGTTATACTGTCAAAAGATAATTCCGCAGATGTAAATGAGACGGTAGTCAAAACTTCGGCAGGGGCTACAGCACATATTGAGATTATTACAGTAGTAAATGTTGCGCAGTTTCTGGAAGATATTAAAAAGATGGGATTCTGGATAATCGGAACAAGCGATAAGGGAACTGTTTCAATCAAGGATCATAATAATCTCCATAATAATCTTCATCCGGCATGTATTATTATCGGCAGTGAAGGTAAGGGGATGCGCAGACTTACAGGTGAGCATTGCGATTATATTGTTTCTATTCCATTAAAGGGTCATGTGAGTTCACTCAATGCTTCTGTTGCTGCAGGGATAGTTCTTTATGAGATTATGAAGGGGGATGTTAGTGGTTAGTGGTTAATGGTTAATGATTAGTGGTTAATGATTAGAGGTTAGAGGTTAGTGGTTAGTGGTTAATCATTAATGTTAAGTGTTTATACCTAAAATTTTTTCAACGGCTTTTGTTATAAACTCGGAGCGATTTTTTGCAACAGCATCAATACGGGCTAATAATCCTTCATTTAATACAATGTTTACTCTTTTATTTTTCATTGTAAAAGGAAGTAGAGCAATATATACTACTACAAAATTTCCGTCTTTTTCCCATTCTTTCCAATCTTCCCATGTTTTTTTTATTTGTTCTAATGTACGGGGCTTTGGTAATTTTTTTTCTCCTTCGGTATGCAAAGATAATGCTTCATGTGCCATACGGACTGCTTCTTCATAAGTTTTGCCTGCTGAAATACATCCCGGAAAATCAGGAAATACTACTCCATATCCGCCTTTTCCGTTTTCTTCAAATAGCGCTATATAGTTTTTCATATTAACCTCTTACTTTAATCCTGCCTGTTTTAATATACTGGTTATTGTTTTTATTGGTAAATCATTGTTCGGATGCGGTATAGTAACATTACCTTTTTTTAGCGGATGCTTAAAAGAATGATGAGAGCCTTTAATTCTCACTAAATACCATCCGTCTTTTTCTATTATTTTTATCAGTTCTTTGCTTGTATATATCTTTGTCATCTTTTAATCTCTATTTTATACAGAGCATACACAATTATTTGTGTATTGTCAAACGGTTTTTGTAAAAAATTTTTGTTTATTAATATTTTTCATAAAATCTTCCATGCGTATTTTCTATTTGTTTCCAAAAGGGTTAAAAGTTTTATAAAAAATTAGAACACAAAAATATTTGACAAGAACAGGGGAGATTATAAATTCTTATCTTAAAGGAGTGCGTATGAGTAATTTAGCGCAAATTGATAGAATAATATCAGAAGTTAAAGATCTGGATGAAAAAGACAAGATACTGTTTTTTCGTAAATTGGAAGAAATATTTGCAAATATTGATTCTTTAAAACATGAAAAAATTTCCATAGAATCTGCCTTTGGATTGTGGAAAAATCGAAAGATAACAAAAGATATTTTACGAAAAAAAGCATGGCAGGAAAATTAAATTTTTTGTTAGATACATGTATACTTATTACAAATTGATGATGCCCTAATAGCTTCAACTTCAATAAAAATGAATGTAGAATTAATAACATACAATATTTCGGATTTTAAATATATTTCTGGTATAAAATTATATCAATTTGCTTAATGATGCTGCTTGAGACATTCGCTAAGAAAAAATACTTGCCAATAACTGCCTATAAATATTCATTTCGTAGTATATTATAAAAAATAATTGCAGGTAAAAATGGATTTAGCTCACATAAGGAATTTTTCAATTATAGCGCATATAGATCATGGGAAATCTACCCTTGCAGACAGAATAATAGAAAAATGCCGTCTTGTAGATGACAGAAATAAAAAGGACCAGATGCTTGATACAATGGATATTGAGCGTGAAAGAGGAATTACAATAAAATCCACAACTGTAACTCTAAATTATAAAGCTAAAGACGGAATAGATTATACATTCAACTTAATCGACACTCCGGGGCATGTGGACTTTACTTATGAAGTATCCCGCGCATTAACATCTTGTGACGGAGTAATACTCATTGTTGACGCTTCACAAGGCGTAGAGGCGCAGACAATTGCCAACTTTTACCTTGCATTAGAGAACGACTTAGAGATACTTCCCGTAATAAACAAAATCGATATGCCGAGCGCAGATATTCAATCAACAAAGATACAGATAGAGAAAATTTTGGGACTCGATACTAATGATGCAATCTTAACATCTGCCAAACAGGGGATAGGGATTGACGAACTGTTAGATAAGATTGTTGAATTTATACCTGCGCCAAAGGGTGATGAAAATTCGCCTCTTAAGGCGCTTATATTTGATTCGTTTTACGATCAATATTTGGGCGCAGTTATCAAGGTGCGTATATTTGACGGAAGAGTAAAGAGAGATGACGTAATTAAACTCCTTTCAACAGGCAAGGAATTTACTGTTACAGAGGTTGGAGTTTTTAGACTTACGCTTGAGAAGAGGGATAGTCTTGGTCCCGGAGAGGTAGGTTATATTGTTGCAGGGATAAAGAGTGTAGTAGATACTAAAATCGGCGACACAGTTACCTTAACTAAAAATCCTGCAAAGGAACCCCTTCATGGCTTTAAAAATGTTAAGTCAATGGTATTCTCAGGACTTTATCCCATGTTTGGAGATGACTATGAGGCGCTGCGTGACGCCCTTTTTAAACTTCAGCTTAATGACGCATCATTGCTCTTTGAGCCGGATAATTCATACGCTTTGGGTTTCGGATTCAGGTGCGGATACCTTGGACTCTTGCACATGGAGATAGTACAGGAGCGTCTTGAACGGGAGTTTGACCTTTCCCTTGTTACAACAGCTCCAAGCGTTGAATATAAGATATGTCTTAGAAACGGCGATCTTATCACTATAGATAATCCGGTCAATATGCCTGATCCGGGGAGTATTGAATATATAGAAGAGCCTTATGTTACGGCATCAATAGTAACTCCAAATGATTATGTCGGCAACATTATGCAGCTTGTTACGGAGAGCAGGGGAATCCATAAAAATATGGAGTACATTACTACAGACAGGGTACAGCTTACCTACGAACTTCCGCTCTCAGAGATTGTATTTAATTTTTATGATAAGTTAAAATCTATTTCAAGGGGCTATGCATCTTTTGATTATGATCCGATAGATTTCAGACAGTCGGAGATGGTTAAGGTAGATATTCTTGTAAACGGCGAGCCGGTGGACGCCCTCTCGTTTATTGTTCACAAAGATAAGGCAAGATTAAGGGGGAAGGATATTATAGAGAAGTTAAAGGATATAATACCAAGACATCAATTTAAGATTCCTCTACAGGCTGCAATCGGAGGCAATATTATTGCGCGGGAGAATATATCGCCGATGAGAAAGGACGTAACTGCAAAGTGTTATGGCGGCGATATTACAAGAAAAAGAAAACTCTTAGACAAGCAGAAAGAGGGTAAAAAGAGGATGAAACTCATAGGCTCTGTTGAAATTCCGCAAGAGGCGTTTTTAACTATTCTAAAGATAGATTGATTATGTGATTAAAGATTAAAGCATAATTTGCAAAAAACATACCATATTTATATTTTATTTTGTTTGCGTTTTACACAATCATTATATGAATTGATGCAAAATGTTTAAGCGAGATTAATGTATAAATGATAAAAGTAGTCAATTTAGAAAAATCCTTTGGAAAGCAGACGCTTTTTGATGATATTAGCTTTAATATAAACTCCGGCGAAAAGATAGGATTAACCGGCAGAAACGGCCATGGAAAGACTACCCTGTTAAGAATGATTATCGGCGAGGAACATATTGACAGCGGTGAGATTATAATACCGAAAAATTATAGAATAGGTTATGTTACGCAGCATATTAATTTTAAAGCAAAAAGCGTAATTGAAGAGGGATGCCGCGGTTTACCCGAATGGGATAAGGACAATAAATGGAAGGTTGAAAAAATCCTCTTTGGATTAGGTTTCACTGGTGATGACATGCTAAGAGATCCCTTAGAATTTTCAGGGGGATATCAGGTGCGGCTTAATCTGACAAAAACCCTCGTATCCGAGCCGGATATGCTTCTCCTTGACGAACCGACTAATTATCTTGATATTATTTCAATCAGATGGCTTGAGTCATATTTAAGACAGTGGAAGGGCGAGTTGATCCTCATTACACACGACAGATCCTTTATGGACAGCGTAATAACACATACTGTTGGAATCCATAGACAGAAGATACGAAAGATAGAAGGGACAACAGATAAGCTCTATGATCAAATACTTAAAGAGGAAGAGATCTACGAAAAGACAAGAATAAATGATGAGAAGAAGAGAAAAGAGGTTGAACTCTTTGTTTCAAGATTCAGGGCAAAGGCTCGGTTAGCAGGATTGGTTCAATCAAGGGTTAAGGCTTTGGAGAAGAGACAGACTCTCGATAAATTAGAAAAGATAAAGGAGCTGGAATTTTCGTTTAACTATAAACCTTTTAATGCAAAGACGCTTATGAGTGTTGAAGATATTTCATTCTCATATAATACCGATACGCCGATAGTAAAGGATTTTAATCTCATAATAAGAAGCGATGACAGAATATGCGTTATAGGGAAAAACGGCCGCGGCAAGACAACTCTCCTTAGACTCCTTGCAGGTGATCTTGCGCCTGATACTGGAAATATGAGCATACATGCAAATGCAAGATTGGGATATTTTGCCCAGACAAATATAATTAAATTAAACAGTAATTTTACAGTAGAAGAGGAGATCTCTGCTTCTGGATGTGAAAAACAGACTGCCCGTAACATTGCCGGCGCCATGATGTTTGAAGGAGACGATGCCTTAAAAAAAATCAACGTACTCTCCGGCGGTGAGAAGAGCAGGGTTTTGCTTGGTAAAATACTTGCAGCTCCGTCTAACCTCATATTCCTTGATGAACCTACAAATCACCTCGACATGGAATCATGCGATGCCCTTATGGCTGCGATAGATTCATTTCCCGGAGCATTGGTCATGGTAACGCACAATGAAATGTTTCTTCATACTCTTGCAAACAGATTTATTGTATTTCAAAAGAGCGGAGTAATGATTTATGAGGGATCATACAGCGATTTTCTCGAAAAGATCGGCTGGGAAGAGGAAAAGGGCGATGACCTTAACAGCTCCGAAGATAACAGGAGAGAGACATTATACAATAAAAAAGATATAAGAAAACTGCGATCCGATATTATCACAAGGCGTTCAAAAGAGATTAAGCCCATAGAGGATATGATTGCGGAGATTGAGAGTTTAATCTCGGAAAAGGAACAGTCTCTTAAAACTAAAAATAATGAGATTATCAAAGTATCGGAAGACGGCAAGAGCAGGGAGATTGAAACTCTCTCCAAAGAAATACATGCTCTAAAGAAAGAGATAGATAACCTCTTTGAAAAATACGAAAGCCTTAATATATCCCTTGATGAAAAGAGGATATATTTTGAATCTGAGCTTAAAAAAATAGATTTATCGTGAGGATATATATAAACTATTTTTCAAACGGGAAAATATACTGACTCAGGTCCGTTGCATCTCTCATGGCGATCATTTCTTTTTGAACATCTTCACCTACAGGCACGCCTTTACCGGATCTTTCTAATCTGGCAATATACTCCTTTTCACCTGCAGTATATATTTTGTTTTCACCCGGCATCTTATCCGACGCGCGGAGTTGTCTTAGAATAGTACCTGTTATTTTTTTAAACTCATCGACTTCAATAAAGTGTTCAATATTTATTGCTATGAAAAAATGTCCAAGCCTGTAGGGAACTTTTTTCCCATTCTCAAATCCTGTAAGCATCTTCAAAAAACTTCCCCCTTGCAGCGCTGCAGAGAGAATCTCAACAACAGTCGCATAGCCGTATCCTTTAAATCCTGCTCCGTCTTCCCCTATTCCTCCAACAGGGGTCAGAGCCGCAGTACCGTCTATAAGCTGCTGCAGCGCCTTAACGGAATCAACGGTCGATTTTCCGTCTCTGTCAATTACCCATCCTGTAGGCATATCTTTTCCGGTTCTTGCATAGACCTCAATTTTGCCGCGCTGGCTGACGGATGTGGCGCAATCCAGCACAAACGGAAAATCTTCATCTGTTGGTATTCCAAACACAAGGGGATTTGTCCCGAGCATATTCTCAATGCCGAATGTGGGGGCTATTGACGGTCTTGCATTTGTCCCTGTAATACCTATCATATTCCGGTCGCTTGCCATTGTTGCATAATAGCCTGCAATCCCATAGTGCGTTGAGTTGCGAACAGTAACCATACCTAAGCCGAATTTTTTAGCCTTTTCAATAGCCATATCCATTGATTTTTTTGCAATAACATGACCCATTCCATTATGACCGTCAATAACGGCTGTAGCAAAGTTATCTTTTATGATTTCAAAGTTTGTAACAGGTTCCTGAATGCCGTCACGTATTCTGTCAAAGTAAATGGGTTTCATCCTGTTAATTCCATGGGAATCAATACCCCTCCTGTCGGATTCGATAAGTATCTCTGCGCAAACTTCTGCATCTTCTTTCGGAACGCCGATTTTTATGAAGACATCCTTCATAAAATTTTTTACAAGATCAAAACTAAGCCATACAATATTTTCTTTCATTTAGAGTCGTCCTATTTCTTTTTCAATATTTTTGCAAGAGCTCCTCCAATAACGGACAGAGCAAAAAATATTACAAGCGCAGGTATTACAATATGCAATGATGTTATTTCCAGAATCTTATCAAAGAAGATTGACTGTATAGGATCATCAACAATCGGTTGAAATAAGAGTTCCGGTTTCATTGAAACAATGATTGCAGCAATACTCCCAATAATCATAATGATAGACGAATATCTAATAATTAACATGGAAGTCCTAAGCCCGTCTCTTTTGTTAGATGACAGAATAAATAATAACATAACACAAAGTATAATAACGCCTGTTGCAATATACGGAGCGTAACGTGCAGTTGAAAGGACCATCATGACCTTTTCTAAATTTTCAGCCTGTTCGCCTGCTATTATTATTGCATTGGATTGTATTAGTCCGTTCGATAATCGCAAGCCCGAGTCTTTTAGTTTGGAACTTACTATGCTTTCGGCTATCCATGAATCTGAAAATTTAAATATCTGCGTAAGTATCCAAGGACTTTTTAAACCTGATGTTTCTCTTATTCTTTCAACGAAAACTTCGCTTAAAATATTCTTCTCTTTTTCAAAACCGTTTTCTTTTACTTTAACCCGCAGATTGACTCTTAGCGGCGGGAGTTTTATTTTTTTTACAGTTTCAACAATTCCATTCTCTACATTGAGTTTAGCCTCATATATGTTTCCGGCTTTGATCTGATTTTCCCATGAAGTGAGAAAATCTATATATGTCTTAATTATAGATTTAAGTTCCTTATCTATAAAGAGATTATTGAAATCTTTTGACAGCAGAGGTTCAACCTTTCCTATGTCATGATGCATCTCATTCATAAATTCCCCTCTTCGGGTTTCAATTATATCTTTTGCCTGATTTTCTTTTTTCTTCAGTTGCTTTTGAGCGTCTTTAAATTTATCCTCAGCATCATCCATTACATCTTCTGCGTTGTTAATGGCTTTTTTGTTCTCTTTGCGATAATCCTTTATCTCTTTTAGAGCGGTTTTAAGGTCATTCATCTTTAATTTTTTGAATTTATTAAAGTCGTCCTTAGTCTTGAACGTATCATCCGACTTTTCCCACTTAAGATCGTCTAAGACGTCTATCTGTTTATCTAATTTTTCAAATTCATCCGTTTTATTTATAGTTCTATATGCTATTAATTTATCTTCATAATCCTTTTTTAAAGATTCATACACTTCTCTGTAAGCTGACATATCTGTCTTCTTTTCCACCTCTATTTGTATTTCCTTTTCTATCTGCGCATTTTTTGTTACTATGAATGTCTCAATCAGATTGAGTCTTTTAATGATACTTATATAGAAATTTTCATTAACAGATAATGTTAAGATGATGGATAGAGTTATGACCGTTGGGATTATTGCTGTTGCTATTACAGAAATAACATAAAATAATATTTTTTTCATAGATAACCTCTGTTGTATTAGTATTAGATTTTTAATTCGCAATTTTAAGTATGTGGTAATTTTTATATATTAAATTTTTTCTATTGACAATCACTTTATTTTGCCAACTTTGCTGTTTAAAATAACAAAAAATTATATATCTTGTTAATAATCAATAATAAAAAAGTTGTATGATTTTTCTTTAAATAGAATTTAAATTAAAATATTAATTCTTTATTTGTAACTTTTAATATATTTCATAGACAAATTATTGCAAAGATTATACTTTGTATTGTTATATAAATTTTTTAAGTGGATTTTGTTTAATATGGGAGAGAGCGCCGAGTTTGTAGTACAGATATTTGATGCCGGTTCTGATTCAAGAGTTAGAATAAAATCACTTTTTAATTATATGCAATGCTCTGCTGATCTGCATTCAAAAAGTCTTGGCACGTCTCTTACTTCGATGTCGGAACAGAATTTTACCTGGGTTTATAGCAGGTTTTATGCTGCTGTATATGATTATCCGAAAATATATGATAAGATATACTGCAAAACTTGGCGCTCACGTATGATTGGTAATTTTGTATGCAGGGATTTTGCCATTAATAATGATAAAGACGATATTATTGTCAAAGCTACATCATCTCTTGCATTAATAGATAGAACCAGCAGAAAGCCTGTTGCAATTCCTGAACCTGTAAAAACTCAGCTTGATTATTCAAATGAGATAAATCTTGAATTTCCTGCTGAAGCCGCCGATAAGATTGATAAATATGATTATATTTATTATACTAAAGCTAAATATGACGATATAGATATAAATGGTCACATGAATAATGCCTCATATGCAGATATTTTTTTTGAGAGTATTTATGAAAGACTTAAAGGAAGCGCAATTCTAACATCAATTGATATATTTTTTAAGGGTGAAATCAATTATGGAGATGATCTTGAATGTCAGGTTACATCACTAAACGGTTCTGAGTATCTATTTTATCACAGACTTTTCAATAGAACCAAAGAGAGATTTTCCGCATATGCTGTAACTAATTGGAAAAGTATATCTTAAAGCCATAATTATATTGATTTTATTAAATTTATTAAAAAAGTTTTTAATATGGTGATTATGACAAACGAGAGTGACAACAGAAAAAAAGTACTTATCAATCTTGATTATATCATACCTAATAAGACATTTGTTTATCCCATATATTCATTTGATGGTGAAAAACTCCTTGAGAAGAATGAGGTTTTGACTGCTCAAAAGATTAAGATTATAATTGAAAAATATGGGAGTACTGTATATTATTTCGCATCAGATGCTGCTTCAACGCCGGAATTTAATAAGATATATAACTCTTTTGTAACCAAAACGAAAAATATGTTTGAGAATATAGCTCAAAACGAGTCTGTAACAGTTGATGATTATAAAAGCAGCGAAGAGATGGTGTCAGGCTTAATTGAGGATCTTGATAATAAATCGATTACAATTGCCGATATTGCGCATGATATAGAAAATTTTGATGACTACATTTTTTATCATTCAGTTAATACGTGTCTGTTAACTGCAATGGTATTAAAATGGAAAAGGAAATATAGCCGGAATGATATTGAGAACATTGCCTTAGGCGCATTCTTTAGTGATTTGGGGATGTTAAAGTTAGAGAGGGAAATCTTAAATAAACCTGATAAGCTTAACAAAGATGAGTTTTTAAAAGTACGTTCTCATCCGCATGAGGGATATAATATTTTGAAAACCATCAATAATATTAATCCCATTGTATTACAAACAGTTCTTTTCCATCATGAACAGTTTGACGATGAAGGGTATTACGCTATACCTTATGAGACACTGCCGTATCCGCCTAAAATTGTTTCAATATGCAATATGTATGACGCTCTTACATCACCACGACCTTATAGGCAGCCATATTCATCAGCAATTGCAATCAAGCGGATAGTTAATTCTATTAATAGCAAATTCGATTATAAGCTTGTAAGTGATTTTATGAATTGCGTTGGTCTGATATTAAATAACTCACAATTGTTCTACAGGAGAGGGGATTTTTGTATTCTCAATACTCGCGAGATCTGTTTGATCAGTGAAATTCCGGCTGCCGATATTATGAGACCTAAAGTGATAGTCTTTGCGCGTTATGATTACTCAGGAAATAATGTAACAACAAAGTTTTATGATAACCCAATAGAGATAGATCTTACGAAAGATACAAATAGAAGGCTCGATAGTTTGGTTATACGTCAGGATTTGATTGATGTTCTGCGCAATAAACTGATAGATAGAAAAACTTTAGTTGATTATCTCTATGTAACTCAGCCTGAAAAGTGAAGATTATTACGCTTTAACAACTTCTTCTCTTGTTATATTATTACCGCATCTTCTGCATTTATACTTTTCCTGAGGTATGCCAAAATCTATGAATACCTTTACTCTGTATCCGCAAGTGCAATTGTATGAGAACTCCCTGTTTCTATATTCCGTTATTTTGTAATTTGTACATTGTAATTTGTAATTTTACACAGCCAGTCCGAATATAATCAGTTTAACAGTGATATAAGCCATTATTAATCCTATAGCAGAATCAAGTATTCTCCATGCGGATTTTTTTTTAAATAACGGCGACAGAATACTCCCGCTGTAAGCGAGCAAAAAGAACCACATAAATGATGCTAAAACTGCGCCGAGTCCAAAGAACGGACGAATGTCCGATGGTCTGGCAGCGCCGAATCCGCCCAGCATTATAACGGTATCAAGATATACATGAGGATTCAAAAATGTCAGGGCAAGAGTTGTTATAATAATCTTTTTCTTTGAGTTATGAGTGTCTGAGTCATCTGTAATATCCATATCCATTGACTCAACCTTATATGCCGAGTAGAAACATTTAAGCGAGAATTGCGCCAGATACAGAGCTCCTGCAAATGATATGATTTGTGTGACTACAGGTCTATCGTTGAATATATATCCCATTCCCGATATGCCTGTTATTATAAGGAATGCATCACTGAATGAACATATTAATGCTATGACCATTCTGCTTTCCTGCTTAATACTCTGTTTAAGGACAAAAGCATTTTGCGGACCAATAGCTATGATAAGTCCGGCTCCCATAAGGAATCCTTCAATTATATTGCCTATGACTGTCATTTTATTTTTTTTACTAGTATAAAAAATTTATAGAACTTTGACATTTTTGTCAAATGAAAAAAGACCATTGTTTTAGCATACATCAATGCTTAAAAATTATTAATGCGGATCTTGTATTAAACCTTAAATACATCAACAATTGATGTAAAAAAACCTATAGAAGGGTGATTACTCCCTTCTATAGATCAAATTTAAACGGAGAAAAAAACGAAATATATCCGCGTTATATCTGTGAGGTCATGCCAAAAGCAACCTGATACATATTCTCTACTTTAGCTGCATTAGCGCTTTGTTTATTAAACTGAATATCGCCGGCAAGAACATATCCGAACTCAGCAAAGAGAGCTGTCTTTGAAGCAAGCGCATAAGATATCTTTGCATCTATTTCAGAGCCTAAACTTGTCTTTCCGTTTCCATCTTTCTCAGCAGTTTGAGCTATGCCAAATTGAGCAAAAATCGTAACTTTATCTATTTTTGCTTCGGCATTTACACCATAAGACATATAACCTTGCGGATGCTCCATAGCAAAGAATTGATCGTAGTTGCCGCCAACTTGTACTACAGAAGCTGCTTCAAAGATAAAGAGTCTTCCATAACCTGCTCCGTCAGCCTTGTCAGGTCTTCCGAAGATACCTTCCATATTGCGGAAGTAATTGTTATTTTCATCAGCTTTTTTATTATCATTTCCTGTTGCGTATGTAACGAATGCGCCGATTTTAAACATATCATTTGGCTTTGCATCAACTCCCAGATCAAAAGCATACGCTGATGTTTTAACGTCGTCACCTTCTACAACCGGAGAGACCGCTGTATTTAGCATTTTATATAAAGTTCCTGTCAAATATGCTCCTGTTGCAGTAAAAGATATCATATCTACTTTACCAGTAACATTAAGAGCAGCATTCACAAGAGATGTTTTATAAAGCGACCTCACCTCATTTGGAAGAGCAATAGAAAGAATAGCAGCAGGATCACTATTATGATTTTTCCCGCCTTGAATATATATCAAGCCCGGTCTTACTGTTATATCCTTATCAACTTTTATAGGTACGTCAAGAGCGTATGCTTGAGCATCCTTATTCTGTTTAGTGCCATCTGATTTCTTTTCATAAAGTTCATATTCATTTAGCTTAATATAGCTTAGATTTGCCTTGCCCATACCAAAATCATAACCTGCTGTAAACATACCAAAATCATTATCTACAACAAATGGATACTTATATCCGTTGAGTCCGCCCATTAGGGTTAGATTTGGTATTATTACATTTTTTGCTTCAAGATATGCCCCTTTAATTTTAATAGAATAGTTGTCTGTAGCCGGTCCTGCATAGCCGGCGCCGGCACCACCAGAACTTGTGTCTCTACCAAAAGTTTGCGAAATCTCAAGGTGAGTAACAAGCTTGATGTCTTCCATTCCCAGACTAAACATAGGTCTTATCCTGAAATGCGAATAATCATAAGCTAAATCCTTCTGCTGTCCTGTAACACCATAGAGCCATGCTCTTGCACCATAAGTAAATTCAGGACCCTTCTTTGCTTCTTGCTCCTGCGCAAAGGCGCTTGATGCAATTAAGAGGGTAACTGTAATTGTGAAAAATTTTTTCATACTAATCTCCTAATTTTTTAAAATTTATTCTTTTTAGAAAAATTTGAATGATCGGTTATGTTTTATAACACAACCTCGTATTCAATTTTTCTTTCTGTGGGAAATTCCTATGCAGTTGATTTTTAGATTTTATAAAAAATGGGTTAATATTTTATAAATATTGTTATTTTAGTTTTTTGATTTCAGCCGGATTTAAAACATAAGCGTATATTTTTATTATTTTTTTATTGCATTTAATAGAGGGCTATTAAGGTAAGTATATTATTATTGTGGTCAGGCTTGTATGTCACCGTATAACAATGGAGGAAAATATGAAGAAGATCAATAAATCCGAAAAGCTTGAGAATGTATTTTATGACATACGCGGACCTGTTTTACAGGAGGCAATGAATCTGGAAAGGGAAGGTAATAAAATTATAAAGCTTAATACGGGAAATCCCGCTGCGTTTGGAGTTTCTGCCCCTGATGAGATAATTCATGATGTAATGTTGAATCTCCGTTCGGCAGAGCCTTATGGAGATGCAAAGGGACTTTTTTCGGCAAGAAAGGCTATTATGCAGGATTGTCAACTCAAGGGGATTGAAGGTGTAGAGATAGATGACATCTTTGTAGGGAACGGCGTAAGTGAACTTATAGTAATGATTATGCAGGGTCTTGTCAATAATGGAGACGAGATTCTTGTGCCAATGCCTGATTATCCGCTTTGGACAGGCGCTACGCATTTAGCAGGCGGGAAGGCTGTGCACTATCTTTGCGATGAGTCAAGCCTTTGGTATCCAGATATTAATGATATAGAGAGTAAAATAACCTCCAGAACCAAAGCCATAGTGCTTATTAATCCGAATAATCCAACCGGCGCTGTTTATCCAAAAGAGATTGTGGAAAAAATTGTAGAGATTGCTGTTAAGAATCAACTCATCGTTCTTGCAGATGAAATATATGACAGGATTATGTATGACGGCATAACCCATACGCCTGCTGCATCCCTTTCGGATGAAACTCTGTTTATCACAATGAATGGGCTTTCAAAATCTCACCGTGTTTGCGGTTTTCGCGTTGGATGGATGGTACTAAGCGGTAAAAAAGATCATGCAACCGATTTCATTGAAGGTCTTGGAATCTTATCCTCAATGAGGCTCTGCTCCAATATGCCTGCTCAGTTTGCAATTCAGACGGCGATTGGAGGTAATCAGAGTATTTTTGATCTTACATCTCCGGGGGGTAGATTGTATGAACAGAGAAATTTTTCATACGAATTGTTTAACTCCATACCGGGCATATCGTGCGTTAAGCCCATGGGCGGATTATATCTCTTTCCTAAAATTGATCTTAAAGTTATACCTGTAAAGGATGATGAACGGTTTGTATTCGATTTTCTTAAACAGAAAAAGGTGCTCCTTGTACAAGGTACAGGATTCAACTGGCCAAAGCCAGATCATTTCAGAGTAGTATTTCTCCCTGCTATTGATGAGATGAAGATAGTGGCTAAACGTTTTGCCGAATTTGTAGATGGTTATTCTCAGGAATAGTATTACTGCGTACAATAAGATTGTATAATTTGAGATGCCAAATAAGTTTTAATTCTAACACGAATGAAACGAATTTGGCATTTTTTATTTTTTCTTCTGCGGCTGTCTATCTATTGGCGATAGAGATAGTATTTTACAGTAAATAATCAATTCACTAAGTCCTCTGTAATTATATGTTCCCCCGGAATCATCTTTGACGATTTCAATTTTACCATTGAATAGAGCGCCGCTGTTAAGGTCTTGATATTTTGCTAATATTGGTTCCGGAGCTTCTGTAAATTCAAATACTATTGAATTTTTTAATTCAAAATTTTTACAAGACAGAAAGAATTGTTCCTCTTTTCTTTTTTTAAAAGAACATGCGTTGTTTGATGATATAATTTTATCTTCAGTAAGAATCTCATCCAAGATAGCCTCAGCTTCTTGTCTGACATCTCTGCTTTCTAAATATTTTTCATCAGTGGACAACTGTTCGCTTTTATTATAGAGAGATATAGCTTTAACTACATCTGGAATGTTGAATGGATATTTAGATTCGCCCTGTAATAAAGTAAAGCTAAAGCACATAAAGGCGGATATGATAATTATTAACTTTTTCATAAACCGAATCCTGTTTTTTATTATATCTATGATTCATGTATATAGATTGTTTTGAAAAAATAAGTCAATCATTTTTCAAGATAAGATTAGATCTTTTATTTGGGAAGAATCTCTTTCTCCATGTGCGCATCAATTTTGCTTAAACAATCTGATAATGATTTATTTAAAATCTAAAATTTTTCTTATAGACAAAAAATTTAACCCATATACATATAGAATATGGGAAAAGAAGAATTTAAAGAAGCACTTTTTGATGCAGTTGAGTCTTTCATTGAACATAAATTGACTTTAAGCGGTAAAGCGCTTATAATGAATTATTTTAATGATGAGAAAGGAGATACTACACTTGAACGCGCAGTTGCGACAATGCTAAAGTATGCTCAAAAGGATTTTCCGCCTGCTGATGTGCGGAGTAAAAGACTTAAAGCTGCGCTTAACAGATTAGCATACGAAGCTAAAAGCTGGGATGAAGAATAGACTGCTGCGAAGTCTAATATTAGCTATGCCTTGTTCATATATTTTTTCGTTTGCCGTCTTTTAGTCTTATATCTACCGATCCGCCATGCTTATCATCAAATCCCTCATAGGCAGACATCAACTTTATAGACTGCGCAGTTTTTTTAAGAGAGTTTTTATCAAGCAGTTGGAAAGTTGTTCTTCGCAAAAATGTTTCAACAGATGTGCCTGAGGAAAATCTTGCTGCTCCGCCTGTCGGCAGTATGTGATTTGTCCCTGAATAGTAATCTCCAACAGCAACAGGGGAATATCTTCCAAGGAATAGCGATCCGACATTCCTTATTTTATTAATATACTCAAGAGGATTATCTACCATGAACTCCATGTGTTCAGGTCCATAGCTGTTACTAAACTCTATTGCTTCATCAATAGAATCTGCTATTAGTATAAGTCCGTTCTTAACAGATGTTTTCTTTATATCGTTTCTTCCGCATCCTGATTCTATATCCTTAATAATTACATTCTTTACATCTTCCGCAAGTTTTTTTGATGTAGTAATCAAAACTGCAATGGCGCGCTCTTCATGTTCAGCCTGAGACAGGAGATCGTATGCTACCCATTCGGGATCGGAATTTCCATCGGATATTATAAGAACCTCACTTGGACCTGCCATAGAATCTATCTGAATAACGCCCATGCTGAACAGGTAAGTCTTTGCAGCAGTTACAAATATATTCCCGGGACCTACAATTATATCCGACTTCTTATGCTTATCCGATCCGAATGCGGCAAAGGCAATTCCCTGAGCGCCGCCGGATTTTATTATATTTTTAACTCCGCACTCCCTGCATATTGCGTAGATAATATCGGGAATTTTTCCCTCTTTGTTTGGAGGTGTAATAACAGTTATATTTTCCGCTCCTGCTATCTGCGCCGGTATAACTCCCATAAGTACAGACGAGGGGTATGACGCCTTGCCCCCCGGCACATATATGCCGGCATTCTCTATCGCCTGATATGTTACGCCGAGTGTGATTCCGTCTTTCCGTGTATATATTGAGTTTTCTCTTAGTTGTCTTCTGTGAAATTCTTCAATATTATCTTTTGCCTTCATAAATGCTCTTAACACATCTTTAGGAGCATTCTTATGACCGTTATCTATCTCTTTTTGAGCGGCGATTACATCTGTGAGTTTTATCTTATCGAATTTCTCAGTATATTTTTTTACTGCGGCTTCTCCATCATTCTTTACATCATTAACAATAGGGATAACAGTGTTGATCATTATGGAGCTGAAATCCTCTCCAAATCGATTAAAAAGTTTATTCAATTCATTGGGTGTCAGATCTTTTAGTTTTTTAATAGGGATCATGTGTCTGCCGCCCGTTTATATATAATCAAAATATTGTTTTATCTGGTTGAAGTTGTCTTCTACATTTTTTTTACCGGTAATTATCTCCATATGTCCGGGAAGAAGATATTCAATATCTAACTGCGATATTCTGGTAATGCTGTCTTTTAAAAGTTTAGGATTCCCTCCCGGAAAATCAACTCTGCCAAAACTGTTGTTGAATACCAGATCGCCGCATACAAGCGCTTTCTTCTCCTCCCAATATATACATACGGATCCGGGAGAATGACCCGGAGTTTTAAAAACTTTAAGTTCTATCTCTCCGATTTGAAGTATGCCCTCTTCAAGTTCAATATCAAATTTGATCTCAGGGAACTGCATGCCCATCCACTCAAAGAATTTAGGTCCTGCCTCGTTATAGAATTTTATCTCATCCTTATGCATAGCGACAGGTATATCATATTTTGTAAAGTTCACTGTTCCTTCAAGATGATCGGGGTGGCTGTGAGAGTTGATGACATAACCGATCCTCTCAATATCTATTCCATCCTCTTCCATCTTTTTAAGAAGCATATCAGTATAGTTTTTCAGACCGGGATCAAAGAGGATATTCAACGGTTCGCCGAAATAGAAGCTGTTGCAGTTATTTTCAAAAACTCCTGTCCAGATATATGAATATATTCCATCTATAACTTTCATTTAATCCTTCTTTCTTTTACCTTGTTATTTGCGGAGCTTTTTTATGATAAGAAATAAGCAGATGGGGCAGACAGCCCCATCTGCAATCTAATATATTTCTATTTACTTATTACTTATTTTACAAGTCCATCTACAAGACTAACAACTGAGTCTATATCACTTTGAGTAGGGACATTCTTTTTGTTAAACTTATTAATATATTTAACTTTTTTATCTGCGCCAATAACAACAACTACGG
The DNA here is from genome assembly GCA_009787025.1 of Spirochaetota bacterium. GTDB lineage: Bacteria > Spirochaetota > UBA4802 > UBA4802 > UBA5550 > WRGT01. Next base: position 3,241 of record WRGT01000069.1, on the reverse strand, counting down.
ATTGACCTTTGCAATTGCCAAGTCCCCATGTAGTAGCAGTAGTTAAATCAGGATCCGTAAGGATTACAGCGCTGTATTTTTGTATCTTACCGCGTACGATTTTTCGTATTAGCCAATCAGGCGCAGTAGAATCTTTCATGTTGGCAATACCTATACCGGCATATTTGGCTTTAGGGTAGTTTTTTGCCTTTAGAGCATCTGATATTGGGTCGCAAACATCCGATACATCTGAACTTGGATAAATTATGGTTAGAACCTTTGTGCCATAGTCTGGAATTGTAGCAGGTTTATCATCAGCATCTCTAATGTTAAGATTAGGAGCAACCTGTCCTACTGATAGTGAATTTACAAGAGTAAAGCCTCCCAATATAATGAATATGGAAGATACTGTAATTATTAGTTTACGTTTCATAATAACTCCTTAATTAAGTTTAATAGTTTGAATATTTGAATCTTTGATAAGCATAATGTTATGGTTATTATTTGTCAAGATATAACTTATAATAAATTATTGCTGTTTTTTATAAATATTGTGCTAAAAAATCAGTCTATTTAGAATATAATTTGTCATGGAACAATGAGTATGCAATACTGACGCAGATTACAAAAAAAATAATTGTATATATAAAATAAATTAACGTCTCGCAGATATATATTTTTCATTTATCTTTGCGCCTCAGTGTGAAGTATTTAATACAATTTTAGGAATGGTATAAATTATGAATGCTGTATTCTTAGGAACTAACGGCTGGTTTGGAACAGGTACGGGTGATACAATATGTACTCTCGTTCAAACAGATGATTATGATATTGTATTTGACGCAGGGAGCGGTTTTTTTAAGATCGATAAATATATTGACGGCACAAAGCCGGTATATCTTTTTTTAAGCCACTATCATTTTGATCATATATCCGGTCTTCATGGTTTGTCAAAGATCTGCTGCAATGAGGGATTGTTTATAGTGGGACAGCCTGATATTTCCAATGTGATGAATGTCATTGTAAACAGACCGTTTACCGTGCCGCTGAATGAACTTGGTTACAGCGTAAAGATTCTTGAACTGCCGAAAGATAAAGATCAGGTTCCGTTTGAGGTTAATGCTCTGCCCCTTTTGCATTCCGATACATGTTTTGGGTATCGTATAAAAGCAGATGATCTGACTATCGTTTTTTGTACGGACACCGGTTACTGCGATAATGCCGTTGAGTTGTCATTAAACGCTGATCTTCTCATAGCAGAATGTTCTTTTTTGCCGGGAGAGGAACACAAAGAGTGGTCCCATCTTAATCCTGAAACAGCGGCAAGAATAGCGTCTGAGGCTAATGCAAAGAGGCTGGTCTTAACTCATTTTGACAGTTCAAGATATACCGATATAAAAATGAGAAAAATTGCAGAGGAGGCAGCGCAAGCAATCTTTCCGCGTGTCCTTGCTGTAGCCGATCTTGTGGATATTGAATTATGGGATATAGACGCCGTCGGATATTTTTAGAATTTTAATAATTCTTATTTTAGGCAGTTAATTTATGATAAAATTGGAAAATGTTTCTCTTGATATATTCGGCAGCAATAGAAGAATTTTAAGCTGCATAGACTGGGAGATCGGCAGCGGCGAGAGTTGGATATTATTCGGCAGAAACGGATCAGGCAAGACAAAACTCCTTGAGGTCATAACAGGATATATTTTCCCTTCGGATGGAAAGGTCGTAAGATTCGGATATGATCACATCGGATCGGATATAAGAGAGATTAGAAAGCGGATAGGATACTTAAGCTCAATACTGAGAGAGAAGTTTAACAGGGGAGAGAGTGTAATTGATACTGTCCTGAGCGGACTATATGCATCGGTCGGTTTATACAGAGATCCGTCTATAGATGAGATAAAACGAGGGTCAAGTCTTATAAGCGAGATAGGACTTAGCGACCGCATTTATGACACAATAGGAAATCTGTCGGATGGAGAAAAACAGAAGGTCTTTATGCTTAGAGCTCTCATAAACAATCCTGATATTTTAATCCTTGACGAGCCTTCGGCAGGTTTAGACATCTGCGCAAGAGAGGACTTCCTTGAATCTTTAACAAAATTAATAAACGGCAGAAATCATTCCTTAGTATATGTAACGCACCATGTTGAGGAGATAATCCCGATTTTTAACAGGATATTTATTCTTGAGGATGGTAAATGTTTTTTCAAGGGGAGTGTTGACGATTGTTTTAGCAAAAATATATTTACGTCGCTTTTTAAAAGAGATATAGAGATATTCAAAAAAGGTGATAGACTTTATTCTCTGCTGAGCTAAGATAAGCTAAGTCTTATATTTTTTTATCACTGAGGAGTTATTCTTGTTTTACCGCTTATGTTTTCAATATGTATTTTAATTATATTAACAGTTGTCAAATCGTCGTCTGTAAAATCACTGTACTCAAACTGTGAGCCATATTTTTCCATAATAGCATTTAATCCCAATCTCTTAATATCCATGCTCTGAACAATCTCAGCTCTGCCTGATATTAGGATTGACCAGTAATCCATGCCAAAACCGCATGCCTTGTTTGAAACGTATAGATTCCCCGAAGCGCTGATTTCAAAGCATACAATGGGATTTTCTTTAATATTATTGAGTTTTCTTCCTTTCATGCCGCAGTGTATATAGATTGCATCGTCGGAGTAGGCATAATTTACAGGAGTAATATACGGCACATTATCCTTTCCCACAGTTGCCAATCTGCCGTAAACCTGATAGTAAAGCATGTTTTTACATTTTTCTTCAGAGAGCCATTGAATAGGCATAATTCTTTCTCCTTTATTATCATTATATTATCATTATCGAAGTTGTTAAACCCATCTTCTCTTGCAGAAATGAAATCCGGTATCCGAAACTTTAAAACCCTCGGGATGTTCCACAATAAGTATTTCATCTTTTAGATCTTCAAGCAGCGACCTTACCTGCGAACCTGAAAGACCTGTTTTTATCTCAAGCTCGTAGAGAGTTATAAATTTTTCTTTCCCTGCATAATGAAAGATTTCATGAAGTATATCATATTTTGTCATCTTTGATTTTCCGGTTTTAGTGAATATTTATTTATAGTATAATGTCTATCTTTTTTTTGATGATTATATAAATGGCTGCGAATCTACTGGATTTTTGCAGACAAGGGGTCAGAGCCAACATCATAAACTTAAGAAGGATTTTTAACATCGAATTATACGAATTAATACGAATATTTCAATAGCATTTAGGT